>CAYJHU010000061.1:0-10372 GCA_964369655.1 uncultured Desulfovibrionaceae bacterium
CTACGTGATCATTGACATCTGTGCCAAGCATACAATACGCTCTTCCAATAAGCGGGAGAAAATATCATATTGACGCTCTTTACGGCCTTCACCGTCAACTACATAGGGCATTGAAATGTTATACATTATAGCTCCATTAAAATATTAAAATCATTTTTGGGTATGCAGCCTACATAGGTAAGCTGCATACTCTTATTACTTTTTCTTTTTGCTTTTTGTTTCTTCGGCAGGCTCTTTTGCTTCAATTTCAACGACTTTAGCCTTGGTGTAGATGGTTTCCATGGCTTTGTCGGCGAGCATGCGGTCACGTAAAATAAAGATAGAACCGGAGTTGACATAATCGTCACGCAATTGCTTAAAGTCTTGGCCGCTGCGTTGAGCCATTTGGTAAATGGTCATGTCCACTTCTTTGTCTTCAACTTCGAGGCCTTCTTTTTTGGCAACGCTCATGAGGAAAACTTGGGCGCGGGTGACTTCTTCAGCTTCTTTACGCATTTCAGCGGTAAGTTCTTCTATGCTTTTGCCCAATGATTCAAGACTTTTGCCTTGTCTTTCTGCTTGATGTTGACGTTCTGCAAGCATAGAGCGAGTGTGAGTGTCAATCATGGATTCGGGCAAGTCAAATTCTACCATTTTTACGAGCTTGTCCAAAAGTTGCTTTTGGGCAGTGCCTTTGTGTAAATTGGTGCGACTGCGAGTATAGCTATCTACAAAGGCTTCACGCAATTTTTCCATGCTTTCTTGGCCCATGCTTTTGGCAAGTTCGTCATTAAGTTCAGGTACTTTTCTGTCCTTGATGGAGTGGACGGTCACCTTCATGGTGATGGTCTTGCCTGCAAGGTCAGGGGCAAGGAAATCTTCGGGGAAGGTAACGTCGCCTTCCTTGGTTTCACCAAGAGCAACGGTTTTAACTAGGTCTTCAAAGGGAGCTAAAGCTTGACCTTCACCAAGATTCATTTGGAAATTTTGTGAGCTGATGCCTTCAAGAGCAACACCATTGTCATAAGCGGCAAAGTCAATTTCTACCACTTGTCCGTCAACAGCTGGGCCTTTGCCTTCAGCTACGACAAGCTCTGCTCTTTCTTTGCGCAAACGCTCAATAAATTCTTCCACTTCAGAATCTTTAACCACAGCTTTTTCTTGCTCGATTTCCATGCCTTCGTAGGTTGGAATCTCAAAGGTAGGTAATACTTCAAAGCTGATGCTGTAGCTAAAGTCTTCACCGCGGATGAATTCTTTGCTCTCATCACCAAACTCAATGCCGGACAGGGGAGATTCTTTAAGTTCTTCAACGACTTTATTGATGTGTACATTGACTAAATCTTGCTTAGCTTCAGCGTAGACTTTATCACGAAAACGGCTTTCAATAACAGAGGCAGGAACTTTACCCTTGCGAAAACCATCAATTTGCACAGAGGTGCGGTAGAGGGCCACAGTAGTTGCAATGGCAGCTTCTACTTCGTCCTGACCAACGCTGATATGAACTTTTTTCTTCACAGGGGACAAATCTTCTACTCTATATTCCACGAAAGACTCCTTAATATGGGCGGTGCCCACGGTATATTTTAAACAACAACACACTATAAGCGTCATTGCTTGCTTTGTCTAGGTTTGAAGGAGGGAAAATAGGAATTTTATTGTGTAGTGAGTGATATTGAATAAGGTAAGCGTCGGTTACACGCTAGCCACATCCTGTGGCATAGTGTAAATATAAAAAACGAGAAGGGATTTTTTCCAAGAATTTTCGTAAGAAAATTCGCGTAAAAAGTTTTTGAGGGGTTTGGGGAACTTTTTTCAAAAAGTTCCCCAAAAAAAATCTAATCTTTAACAACCGTACTTTTATCAATATATTCGTTTAAACTGTGGCGTGCGTGTGCAATATGTTCTTGCATGGCTTGGTTTGCACCTTCGCTGTCGCCTTTTTCTATGCAGGAAAAAACGCGTGAGTGATCAGCATCTGACCATTGTACTTCTTGGTCAGAAATTATGGGGCGTAATAAACGCTCAATGACGCCATCAAGACCGGTTAAAAATTGAGATAAGATTTCTGAATTGGCTGACTTACGTAAGAGTATATGAAAATTCTCATTTAATTCTACCAGAGAGGCCAAGTCTTTTGCATCTTGAGCTTTGCTAAAAAGCTGTAAATTTTTGTGTAAATCCTGTTTTTGTTCATTGGTGGCACGTTCGGCGGCAAGGGAGGCAGCAAAACCTTCGAGCATGGAACGAATATTCATGGCGTCTTCAATTTCTTTGGGATTTAAAGTACGCAACATATAGCCACCGGTACGTCTTTTTTCTAGTATACCTTCTTGGGCTAGGCGGTGTAGGGCTTCGCGTAGTGGCGTGCGACTAATACCAAGTTCTGCGGCGATGCGATCTTCTACAATACGCTCACCCTCGTTAAAGCGACCATCCAGCACCATCTTGCGGATAAGCTCTTTTGCTTTTTGTCCAAGGGAGCGCTTTCTTATATATTGCATGTTTCCTCCAGTCTTTTTGTGCACTGTATACGAATAATAGAATTTTCGCAATACTTTTATTAAATCCAAGTTGTTCTTTTATGTTCTTTTACAAAAATAAATTCTATAATGTTTATTTTCCTACATTTTTGTAGATTTTTTCAATGCAGGAGAGATTGAAGATGTGTCTGTGTTGATGTGGGATGGCGCGTAATATTTTATGGTGATTTTGTGTATTTATAGTGTTTTTTTTCAGTAAAAATGTGGCGTAGTCTGGATGGCAGGCAAGCTTGGCGGCTTCTTGATAAAGGGCGTGGTGTCTCCAAGGGGTGCGTTGAAATAGAGGTTGCATGATATTTTGTAAAACATCATTAATGGGGGCGGTGAGGTATGCTGTATTATGTTCTGCATTTAGATGGCGCAAAAGCTCTTCTGTGGGCAGATTGCCAGCGCCGCGTCCCATTCCGCGTAAGGAGGCATCAATAATAAGTGATCTGTGCGTGTGTAGCGGTAAAAGCTCTTTAACTAAAGAAAATGCCAGTTGTAAGCTATTATGTGCGTGAAAACATAATTGGATATCTTCTTGTAAATATTCATGTATTTTCTTAAAAAGCGGGAGGAGGGTGTTTTTTTGCAACATACCAAGGGTATCTACAAGAGTAAAGGCCATGGGGTGTATGGCATTGACTTCTTGTAAAAGAGTTTGGAGTTCTGCTTGAGAATAAAGGTTGGTACATTGAGGGTTTATGAATATTTTATAACCTTTATCTTGCACTTTGGCGGCAAAATTTAGGGCTTTTCTCCAAGTATCTTTTTTAAAGATAATACGAAAACCGTCAATAGATGGGAATGGGCTAGAAAAACTCTGTTTTGGTAGCTGCGCAAGCTCACATTGTCCATAGGTAAGCATAAGCCAATATTGAGTATTTTCTTTGTTTTCAGGGATGAAGTGTTGTGCTTCTTGGATGGAATTAAAAATCGTGCTTGCTTGAGGGGGGGCATTCTTTTGTAAAAAGCCAAGCTCAATGTGGTCAATGCCCGCTTTGCTTAGGTGTGAAATGATGGATTTTATGGAATGCTTGTTAAAATTCCAATTGTTTACATATCCTCCATCACGTAAAGTACAGTCAAGAAGCTTAATCATGAGCAAAAATTTTTCGTACTTTTTCTAAATCTTTGTTTGTATCTACTGCGATGCTTTGCGTTTGCACTTCAATATAATGTACTGCTTTATTATTTTCTATAAAACGTAAAATTTCAATATCTTCTATGCTTTCAAGCCTTCCTCTTTCGGTTTTTGCAAAAAAATCCAAAGCATTTGGTCTAAAACCATACACGCACACTTGTTTATAAAAGGTATATTCAATATTATTTTTGGGGTAGGGCACAGGACAACGACTTAAATAGATGCCGCGTCCCTCGGCATTGGTCAGCACTTTGGGGATGGTGGAGTTTATAACCTCAACGGGATCAGTGATGCAAGCCATAAGATTTGTGATTTCAATGTCTTTGTGCTCAATTAAAGGCAAGATGGCTTGGCGAATGGTTTCCGGTTCTATGAGAGGCTCATCCCCTTGAATATTGATGTAAATATCAGCGGGAATTTTTTGTGCCACTTCGGCCACTCTGTCTGTACCGGTGGGATGGCTGTCTTTAGTCATAATCACTTGGCAATTATATTTTTTGGCGGCGTTTGCAATGTCCTCATGGTCGGTGGCAATGAAGACGTCGCTAAATTCAAAAACGCGCATGGCTTGCTGATATACCCAATAAAACATAGGTTTACCGGCAATAAGAGCCAATGGCTTTGCGGGAAAGCGCGAAGATGCATAGCGCGCAGGAATGACACCTATAATTTTCAAAATACGACTCCACTTATGGTATGTACACAATTAAAATCATGTTTTTGCCCAGAAATTTTCATTATTTCTTTTTGTCTTTTGTTTCCTTTTTAGACTTTTTAGGGTCTTCTTTCTTCTCTAAAGCTTTTTTGCTCACAAGCACCCACGCTATTCCATGGTCATGTAAAAGCGAAGCGGTAAATTCAGCCACAGGGCCGCCGCCCATAAAAATATCACATCTATTTCCCTTGATGGCGCCGCCCACATCCTGCGTAAAGGCAAGGCCGCGCATGGGGGTTTTTTCGAGGAGAATGTGTGGCATATTTAGACCATAAGCCACGATGGCGCCAAGGGGGATAAATCGTCTGTCGCTGGCAAGGCTGCGTAAAGGGTCAAGAATTCTACCTGTGGCGCCACGCATGCCCCCCTTGCCTTGACTAAAAAAGACATAACTTGGGTTGGTATTAAGAATTTCTGATATACGACTTGGGTTTTCCAAAAACCATTTGCGCTGTTCAAGGACGTTTCCGCGTGTGATAAGCCCCATATCCTTCATAGTTTTTCCTGAAATGGTATATTTATGCCCATTTTGAGCGGCATAATTTATGTAAGATGTACTTCCATCTTCAAAAAGTAATTTGCCAGAGCCTTGAATTTGCATGTAATAAATATCCACAATGCTTTTTGCCCATGCAAGTTCAAGTCCTCGTTCTGCAAGGATTTTATCTGAGTCGATGGCTTCGCGGCTATGGTATTTAATTTTTTTCCGGCGATATTCGGTAAGTTCGGGGGGGCGCTTATATATAGGATGATATCCGGGTTTTGGGGTACGACTTGCCAGCACAAGAGGTTCATAGTAGCCGGTAAATTTGATGCCTTCTTCAATTTGTATCCAAGTAAAATGCTCTAATAATAAATCTGGGTTAGTATCTATTTGCGGTAAAATCTGTAATAATTCCTCAAGGCTTTGGCGTAATTGCCCCCAAGTGAGGGTGAGGTCTGGGCGCTTTATGGCAAAGGCTTCCTGATTTTTTGCTTTGACATAGCTTAAGCTCTTTTGCAAAGTGGGGGTGAGCTCATTCCATGAGTGCATGTTTTGTTTAGCCGGAGTTAACTGATCTAGAAATTCTTGTGCACTTTCTTTTCTGTGGACGTGTCCTAGGGGATATTTTTTATCTTCTGCTTCACAGGCCAAAAGCATAAAGCATAAGCAAGATATTATAAAATATAGAAATTTTTTACTATGTTTTGTTAAAGATAAAATTTTTTGTGACATAAAACTATAACTCCAAACCCATCAACGCAATACTTAAAGTATAAGGACGATAATGAAAGACTTTCCTCAAAATGACTGTTGGCTAACGCATCGTGTCTCTTATGGCGAAACCGACTGTATGCAGGTTTTATATTACGCGGAATATTTACATTTATTTGAACGCTCCCGCAGTGAGTTTATACGCGCCCAAGGTATGAGTTATGCTGAAGTTGAAGAAAGAGGCATTTTTCTACCGGTGCGTGAGGCGTCATGCCGATATCGTAGTCCTGCAAAATACGATGATCTTGTGCATATTCATGTGGGAATTGCCAAATGGGGGCGTGCTTCTATTCATTTTGTATATGAATTATACAATGAAGACAAGAGTAAGATTTTGGCAGAAGGAAGTACAGAACATGCCGTGGTGGATGCACAAGGCAAACCTTGCGCTGTGCCTTTATGGCTCAAAGATCTTTGGCAAAATGTAGAATAATGCCTTTTAATAATTTTGGATAAGAAATTTCATTTGCATGGTTTTTAATTTGAATTTTTTTGGGGGAGGAAGCTTTTTGAAAAAAGCTCCCTCCCCCAAACCTCCTCCCGCAAAAACTTTTTATGGCGGCAATATTTTGTTCTTAAACAAAATATTGCCGCCATGTAATAAAAAAAACGATAAAAAGCATTAATTCTCACATTTTTTCAACTTGTTGAAAAAATGCGTATAAGGGGTTCCAAAGGGGATAATCCCCTTTGGCGGTGGGCTTGGGAGGCAGCGCCTCCCAAATCAAATGTCGTGAATCACTTCGGCTAAGTACGTCTTCATGCTTGCCCCTTGTGACTAAAATGTGTATAACCAATTTGCCTTGCTGAGCATAAGGAGTAATTTCCATGAAAGTACTTTGGGCGCCGTGGCGTTTGTCATATATCCTTGGGCCAAAACCAGACAGTTGTGTGTTTTGTTTGCCAAGTCATAAGGACGAAGATGAGGAGCGTCTTATTCTGCACCGCGGGAAGCATTGCTTTGTTATAATGAATAAATTTCCTTATAACAATGGACACCTCATGGTAACACCCTATAGGCACCTTATGGATTTTACCAAGCTCACAAGTGAAGAAAGCTTTGAGATGATGGACTTTTTGCAACGCTGCACAGCGATTTTGCAAGAACGTTTTAATTGTCAGGGCATTAATATTGGTTTAAATTTGGGGGAAGCCGCAGGTGCGGGCATACGTGAACATCTACATTTTCACTTGGTGCCGCGCTGGAATGGAGATTCTTCCTTTATGGCAGTTATGGATGAAGTGCGCATGGTTCCAGAGCATCTTCATGCGACATATTTGGCATTAAAACCCTTTTTTGATAAATCTTTTCCTAAGGCATGAGGAGGCTTCTGTATGCGTTACCTAAAGGCTATTGTTCTGGTTCTTTTCTTTTTCGTAAGTATGATTTTCTTTTTTCAAAACCAAGCTGTTTTGTCTACAGAAATGACCTTAAACTTAAACCTTTACTTTACAGAACCCATGCAGTCCATTCCCTTACCATTTTACTTCTTGGTATTAGCTGCATTTTTACTAGGCGCAATTCTTGCTGTGATTTCGCTAGTATGGGATAAAATGAATCTTTCTGCGCGTCTTATGAAGGCCAACTGGCGTGTGCGTAGCCTTGAAAAAGAAGTGACTGTTTTACGTGCTGATCAAGCCAAGGCTTTACCTGCCGCTGAAGAAGGCGGGAAAAAGTTTAACAGAGGGCAAAATGTTGCCAAGCCTGTGAGCGAACCAGCACCGGTAAGTGAGGCAAAAATTGTTGATACAAAAGCCAGCGTAGTAAATGACGTAAAAGCTCCCGATCCTGATAAGGGCGCATAATTTTATTTGAAAAGAGTATGGGTTATTTTTGCCCATACTCTTAAATTTATTTCATATTCTTAACGCAATGAGTTGCGTAAAGTTTTTTGCTTCAAAAACACTAACCCTCATTTGCCATGACAAAACCCCCGACCCCTTCTCAAGCAAACCAAGAAAGTGCACAACCTAATGTGCAGCCTAAAAAACTCACCCCTATGTTTGAACAATATCTGCGTATTAAAGCAGAGTATAAAGATTGTTTGCTTTTTTATCGCATGGGGGATTTTTATGAACTTTTTTATGAAGATGCCGTAACAACTGCCAAAGAGTTACAAATCACTCTGACCGCACGCCATAAGGATAGCCCTGATCCTGTGCCCATGTGCGGTGTGCCGTGGCATGCAGTAAAAGGCTATCTGACTCAGCTCATCGCCAAAGGCTATCATGTGGCCATTTGTGAGCAAGTAGAAGATCCCAAGAGCACTAAGGGCCTTGTGAAGCGTGAGGTTACCCAAGTTCTTACGCCGGGAACAGTTATTGAAGATGATAACTTAGACGCGAAAAGTCATAATTATTTAGCAGCGCTTTTTCTTCCACCTCATGACAAAGCAAGCGGTAAATCAGCACCTAAGGGAGCTCTTGCTTGGGTGGATACTTCTACCGGTAAATGGTCAGGTATTTATGGAGCAAAAAGTGCAGAACTTTGGCAATGGGTGCAAAAACTTGCGCCGCGTGAGCTTCTTTTACCGGATACGGAAAAAATCCCCAGCGGTCTCTTGTTAGACGGAATGCAACTTTTGCGTGTGGCAGAGCGCAGTCACTTTGATCTCAACAATAATACTCGGCTTCTCCTTGCCGCTCAAGGCGTGCAAGAGCTTGCCGCCCTTGGCCTTGCCAATAAAGCAGAGCTTACCAGAGCCTGCGGCGCGTTACTTGTTTACTTATCTCAAGTGCAACGCTGCGACATTCGACATTTACAAGCCTTTGCCCCTCTTGATTTACAAAAACACTTACTCATTGACGAACTGACGGAACGCAATCTTGAAATATTTGAGCGCCTTAATGGGCGTAAGGGGAAGGGCACATTGTGGCATGTGCTTGACCACACCCTAACCCCCATGGGCGGGCGCCTTATGGAAGAACGCTTGCGTCATCCTTGGCGTGACGTTGCCCCCATTATGCAACATCAAGAAAATGTTACATTTTTTTATAATAATCATGAGCTGCGCCAGCAAATGCGTCAAGCCTTAAAAGGGATTTTTGACTTAGAGCGTATATCAACACGTATTCATTTACAGCGCGCCATGCCACGCGACTATATTGCTTTACGCAATTCTTTGGCTAATTTGCCGGCAGTATTTACAGCCTGCATGCAAGACAAAGAAACTGCTCTTATGGAAAATATGCCCAAAAGTCTCACCGCGCTTTTTGAACATTGGGATGGGCTTGAAGATGTCTCGGCGCTTTTGGATGCGTCCTTGGTGGATAATCCTCCCAATGTCATAACCGATGGCGGTCTTTTTAAGCAAGGCTATCATGCTGAACTTGATGTGCTTATGGATCTTGCTGAGCATGGTGAACAAAAACTTCAAGCCATGCTAGCCAAAGAACAAGAAAGCACAGGATTACAAAAGTTAAAGCTTGGCTTTAACCGTGTTTTTGGCTATTATTTTGAATTAACACGCGCTCAACAGGGTGAAATTCCAGATTATTTTATGCGCAGGCAAAGTCTTGCCAATGCGGAACGTTTTACTACAGCCGCCCTTAAAGAGCTTGAAGAGCAAATTTTACATGCCTCAGAAAAGCGTAAAAGCCTTGAGTATACGCTCTTTCAAGATTTGCGCGAAAAAGTAAATATTCAGCGTAGTCGCGTGCTATTTACTGCTCATTGTCTTGCTGAGCTTGATTATTGGCAGGCACTTGCCCATGTGGCGCGTCATAATCATTGGACAGCGCCTGAGTTTAGTGACGGGCAAGGGCTTAGCATCCGCGAAGGGCGCCACCCCGTCGTAGAAGCCATCATTGGTACCGGAAATTTTGTGGCCAATGACCTTACTTTGGACGAAAGGCGCAGACTCTGCCTTCTTACCGGGCCAAATATGGCTGGTAAATCCACCGTCCTTAGGCAAACTGCCATCATCTGCCTGCTCGCACAAATGGGCTCCTATGTACCTGCAAGCTATGTCTGTCTTGACCCTGTGGATAAAATATTTTCTCGCGTGGGCGCATCGGATAATTTAGCCGCAGGACAAAGTACGTTCATGGTGGAAATGATGGAAACAGCTCGTATTTTACGTCAGTCCACCAAAAAAAGTCTTGTTATCCTCGATGAAATAGGGCGCGGCACCAGCACCTATGACGGCCTTGCTTTGGCTTGGGCCGTGGTAGAAGAGCTAAGTAAACGCCATCAAGGTACCATCAGAACCCTTTTTGCTACCCATTATCATGAACTCACCGCCCTTGAAAGTAGTATTAAGAACGTTTTCACTATGAACATAGCTATTTGTGAGCATGGCGGCGAGGTGCTCTTCCTGCACAGACTTGTCCCAGGGCCTTCAGATCGTAGTTATGGTGTAGAGGTGGCAAGGCTTGCTGGCGTGCCCATGCCGGTTGTGCAAAGAGCGCGAGAAATACTCGAAAGTCTTGAAAGTAAAGATAAATCTGCCAAGCCTTGCATGCCCATAGCCAGTACAAACACTTTGCCGGGCGTAGAAATTCCTAAGAAAGAAAGTTTTGATCCGCCGCCGGAATTACCCTTGGGAAAAGATGATGAAATAGAAAAAATTCATCCGCTTATTCAAATCTTAAAAGATTGTAATCCCGATCTTTTGAGTCCCTTGGATGCCTTGCAAAAAATTTCAGAATGGAAAATGCTTTGGGGTAAGTCTGAGTAGTTTTTAAGCTATTTTTTGCAGGGGAGGGGAAAACTTTTGCTAGCGCCAAAAAGTTTTCCCCTTCTCCCCCTCCCC
>CAYJHU010000062.1:0-10306 GCA_964369655.1 uncultured Desulfovibrionaceae bacterium
GCAAGAGTATATAAAAAAGAATATGCGTATCAAAACATCATGGTGCTCTCATTGGGAGGCTCTGCCTCCCAAGCCCTCCGCCAAAGGGGTTAAACCCCTTTGGAAACCCTTACGCACCCTTTTTCAACAAGTTGAAAAAGGGTGTTTTGTTTTTTTTGAAATTAATTACTAAGGATTTTAAATTCCATAAAAATATGCGCCGATTTAGTAGCAGACAGCCCTTTTTAACTCAGGCTGTTCAAAAAGAGTAAGATGCGAGGTCGACCCGACGGGCGGCGAAGCCGTTTGCGTTTGCGAGGAACGAGCAATTACGCAAATCGAGAGCAACGCGTATCAAGACATACGTGACTGGAGCAAAAAACAAGTCTGACGAAGTAGGCGCTACTTTTTCAAACATCTGTTTAAAAAATATTTTAAGTACAGTTCGCTCAAAATGGGTAAGATACGAGGAAGATGCTGTTTTTTACGAAGGGAGTGTATATAGACATACATGACCGCAGTAAAAAACAAGTCTGACGAAGTAGATTGCCTATTTTCAGCGAACTACCCTTTTTCAACAGCCTGTTATCCGCCTATGGCAACCATGCGCTTATTGGCAACAGCCGCAGTGCGTGCTTGTCTTGCTTTAAGCAAAGCTTCGCCCAGTGGTTTGCATTTAATGGCTTGCTCAAAAACCTGAAGTAATTGAGGAATGGCCTCTTCTTTATTAGGCTTTGTGCGAATGATTTCACGCAAGTCATATTCATTGTCAGCAAAAAGACAGCTACGCAATTGTCCATCAGAGGTCACGCGCAATCTATTACACGAGGTACAAAAATGGTTTGAAAGTGCAGAAATAATTCCAATACGTCCTGCCCCATTTTCAATGCTATACATGCGCGCAGGGCCACTATGTCCGAGTTTTTTCCCCTTTTCTTGCTGGTCCGCTTGCGATGACTTACGGTTAATGGGGGTGAGCTGTACATGCTTTTGTGCTTCTTCAAGCAGGCTTTCGGCGGGCATAAAGAGCGCGTCACTCCAAATGGTGCCACTGCCCATGGGCATAAACTCAATAAAGCGCACATCCACAGGGTAGGCACTGGCAAAGGCGGTAAATTGCTGCATTTCCACATCGGTTATCCCGCGCATGGCCACGGCATTTATTTTTACGCCAATGTCTGCGGCAAGGAGTGCATGTATATTTTCGAGAATTTCAGTAAGATAATCCCTTCCGGTAATCTGAATGAATGTCGATTTTTGGAAAGTGTCAAGAGAGATGTTAATGGCCTTTATGCCAAGCTCTTTGAGGCGTGCAATATGCGGACGCAAAAGAGCGCCATTGGTGGTAATGCGCAAATCGACCTGCGGATATTGCTGGCGAATACTTTCCACAAAATCCATAAAGCCCTTGCGTGTAAAAGGTTCACCACCTGTAAGGCGTACTTTTTCTATGCCTAGGGCAAGGCTGGCCTCGATGATGGTGAGCATTTCTTCATAGCGCAGGCAATCATCATGGGTAAGAAAAGTGTCATCGCTATTACATCGACAATAACTGCAATGAAAATTACAGCGATCCGTCACAGAAAGACGCAAGTAGCGTGCAATGCGGCCGTGTTCATCGGTGAGTAAGGGCTTATTCTTGTTCATGGCCGGGCAAGACAAAGGATGCAACGTCATTTTGACCTTGCCCCTTAGGACAATTTTTTTGTAAATAACAAATTTCACAGCCGCCCTTGAAAGGATAGTGGGTGACCACAGCAAAGCGTCGCGTCAGGGTTGGGCCTTCGTCTTTATAGGGCATGCCAATTTCAGCAAGGGCTTCGCGCAAGGCCTCTGTGGGGCGCGGAGCAGGTGCACAGCCTGCACTTTCCACATCCGGTAAGATTTCATGCACTGCACCCATACATAAAGTTTGTGCTAAGGCATTGTCAGAATAAGCTTTAGAGGGAGCATCCGCCCAAGAACTGTCAATTTCTTCTTCAACGCTTTCAGGTAACCAAGTGACAAGGTATTTTATTTTTCCCGTATCTATGGTGTAGACATTAATTTCGTCTTTCCACTTATCCCAAAGCATGGCAAAGCGTTCAAACATTTGCCCACCGATGCGAGTTTCTTGGCTGTTGCGCATAATAAGTTCTAAATCAAAGTAAGGGTCAGTTGTAATTTTTTCAATAGTATAGTTGCTCATCTTAGTTCCTGCGATGCTAAATTATCAACCTCGGGGCTTGTAGTCCATGCCCCAATGGTTATAATATATATAATGTGTATTATGCAGATGTGCAAGGGCAAAAGTTACGCTCTTGTGGAAAATCTTTTGGCAGATGCGCTTTACGCTCTTGCGTGGAAATTGTATTTAAATTAGGCTTTTGTTATGCAAACACGAGAAGAATTTTATTCCATAGGCAATAGAATTGACCTGCGCGGGCAAATGTTTTACATAACCTACCCCTACACGTCGCTCAGGCAAGATGCTATGCTTTTGGGTGCTGATACGGCCGTGGCCACTCAAGAATATATGGCAGAGCAGGCGGCGCAGCTTGCCACGACCAAGCGGCTTTCCTCTTTTTCTCAAGCTCCCATGCAGGTTAAACAGCGCGGACAAGAGGTGTTATCGCAAGGGCAACAGCAATTTTCTTACGCCCTCAATGCAGTGCCTGAAAGAATGACCGGCACTGTTGTGGTTATGCAGGGCTGACGTATACTTTTTAAGGACATAAACATGAGTGATACCAACGATTTTCCAAAGCGTATTCGCTATGAATATGATGAAGACCCCAAAGCAAAACTCATGGTGGCACATGGGGTTTGGGGTGGCATAAACACTCAAGGTGAAATTGAGATGAATTTTTATGCCGAAAGCGATAAACTTCCCTCCACGGCCGAAAGAATCTTTGCTCCCGATGGCACGCTTGGCCCCGAGCTTTCGCCGGAAGAGGAAGAAGTGCGCACCATCACAAGGCATGTACATTCCAAAATCCTCCTAAATTATCACACAGCGCATGCACTGCTTGCTTGGCTTGAAGAAAAAGTAGAAAGCATTGAAGTGGATGAAACCAGTATTTATTTATACGACGACAAGGGAATTGAGCAATAAATGCAACACTCTTTCCATATTATGACCTTTGGCTGTCAGATGAATTTTAATGACTCTGCATGGCTTGAGCGCACCTTTTTAGAACGTGGTTTTGAAAAAACAAGCTTGCAAGAGGCAACAGTAATTATTGTAAATACCTGCTCTGTGCGCGAAAAGCCCGAGCAAAAAGTTTATAATACCCTGCGCAAAATTCGTAGTGAAAGCAAAAACACGCAGGGCGCTTTTGCTGTGGTGGCTGGCTGTGTGGCGCAGCAAATCGGCACCGGATTTTTTGAAAAATTTCCGCAAGTGCGCCTAGTTAGTGGCGGCGATGGCATAAAAGATATTCCAAGTAGTGTGGAAAAGCTTTTTGCTGAACCGCATTTACGTATTTCTTTGGTGGACTTTACCGAAAGTTATCCGGAGCGGCACGTAGCCTTGCCAGAGCAAAGCGCACCGCCTATTTCTTATGTAAATATTATGCAAGGGTGCGATAATTTTTGTGCTTTTTGTATTGTGCCCTATACGCGCGGGCGCCAAAAATCCCGCGCAACGCAATCCATCCTTGACGAATGTCAAAAGCTCATTGAGCACGGCACGAGAGAAATTTGCCTGCTTGGGCAAAATGTCAATTCTTTTGGGCAGGATAAAACAGGCGATGGCACAAGCTTTGCTACCTTATTGCGCAAAATTGCTGCCCTTGAGGGCCTTGAGCGTTTACGTTTTGTGACGCCGCATCCCAAGGATTTTTCTGAAGATGTTATTAATGCCTTTGGCGAGTATGAAAATATTTGTCCGCATGTTCACCTTCCTTTGCAATCCGGCTCTGACGCTGTCCTTGCCAAAATGGGGCGAAAGTATACTGCCGCGCATTTTTTATCCTTGGTAAAGGCCATGCGTGCCGTGCGCGAGGATATGAGTTTTTCATCGGATATTATTGTGGGCTTTCCCGGTGAAACCGAAGAGGACTTTATCCAAACATGTGACATGATGGAAGAAGTTAATTTTCGCGCTTCTTTTTCATTTTGTTATTCTGATAGGCCGGGAACGCGGGCTTCGAAAATGCCGGTAAAAGTAGCACCGGAAGTTATGCTGGAGCGCTTGCACCGCCTACAAGAAAAGCAAGACATACTAACCAAGGCTTGGCTTGAGCAGCGCCAGGGCATAAGCACAAGTCTACTCCTCGAAGATGTCAGCAAAAAAAATGCTGACAATGCAGAAGAAATTTTTTGGCAAGGACGAGACCCACATGGCGTCACCGTGAACGTCCCTCTTGCGAGTAATGTCGGTAAAAGTGGTTTAATGCTTCCTGTAAAAATTATAAAAGCTAAAAAGCACACGCTCTTAGGTGAGCAAGTAGGTATGGCATGGTAAGAATGCGTATTTTAGGACTTAGCGTAGATAGTACGGCAAAAACTCCCATTTTGCTTTTGCAAACTGAGGATGAAAAGCAAGTTCTGCCCATTTGGATTGGCTCCATGGAAGCTATGAGCATTTCCCTTGCCCTTAGCGGACAAAGCACGCCGCGCCCCCTGACGCACGATTTAATGCTTTCAATCATGCAAAATCTAGAAGTTGCCATTGAAGCTATTGAGATAATAGATTTTAGAGATGGAACATTTTACGCTGAAATACTTCTTTTGCATGCCGGCAAGCAGCTCAGAATTGATTGCCGCCCCTCGGATGGCGTAGCCCTCGCCATAAAGATGGAGGCTCCCATCTTTGTAAGCTCCGAGGTGCTCAGTACCGCCATTAATGCGCAACAGCGCCAAGATGCAACATCCTTCCAAGCCCTAAAACCGGACACGGAAATTGAACAAAAAAAGGTAAAGGCTCCAAGCAAAGCCCAAGGAAATGTGCAGCATATCACCATAACAATGCCGCCCAAATCCAGTGTAAAAACACTTACTGAGCCCACCACGCAAGAAACTGAAGGTGACCTTGAAAAACTCTTGCGTTCTCTTGAGCCACCCTCTGCCAAAAAAATGTAGTCGAGTGTCGCGGTTTTATTTGCTAACGCTTCGTTTTATTCAAAATGTAAGGCCATTTTCATTAATTTGAAAATGGCCTTTTAGATTTTCTAAAGATGAAGACAGATATTAACGATTTACTTCAAAAACCAATGCTTCATACCAGTGGATTTGTGCATCCTCATGCTTCCACGCCCCTATGGGAACTCCGGCTTTACGGCACAAATTATCCAAATAGGCAGTCCTGTCCCAGCCTTGTTCCACGGGAACTTTGGGCAAGAAAACCCCTCTTTTCTCCCCAAGAGTGAGCATAAGCCCATGTTTGCCAACTTCTATGGAGTTGACATCAGGGCAAAGGGTCATGGGGCCAAGCACAGAAATTTCCATCTTTGTGTTTTCCCATTCTTCTTCACTCAGCTTGGAGAAGCGATGATCTTCAAAGGCCGCGGCTTTGGCCATGCGCACTACATTTTTGTAGAGTGGTTCTACCCCAACAATGGATCCAATACAGCCGCGCAAGTTTCCATTAAGGTAAAGAGTCACGAAACAGCCAAGCTTTTCGGTTAAAATTCCTTCGCTCATTTCAGGCAAGGGCTCTTTTTCACCGGCAAATTCTTGGCCTATGGCAAGGCACGCAATATTGCCAAGGATAATTCTATCTTTTGCATCTAAGCTAAAATCTACTGACATAAGGCCTCCTTGCTGTCTTTATTTATTCTAAATTACTTTGTTTCTTCTTTTTGTGGAATAAAAGAAGCCCCAATGCCAAGAAGTAACAAGGTTCCCACAACGCCTAGGCTGGCCATGGCCGGCATATGCACAGAGCCGGTAACCATAAGCATCATTTTGATGCCAATGAAAACCAAAATGGCAATGACGCTTTTTTCTAGGTGGCGCAAATAACGCTTGGCTGCAGCTAGCAAAAAGTACATGGAGCGCAAACCTAATATAGCGAAAATATTAGATGTATATACAATAAAGGGGTCTTTGGTGATACCAATAATAGCAGGCACTGAGTCAAAGGCAAAAAGAACATCGGATATTTCAACTACCACAAGACAAAGGAAGAGTGGTGTTGCTTTAAGCACTCCTTCTTTAGCGCCAATGACGCCGTCGCTACCTTCGCGCACGAAGAAATAGTTTCCTTCGATACGTGGATGTATAGGGAAGAAGCGTCTGGTCATGCGCACTGCCCAGTGCTGTGAAAAATCTTCAATTTCTTCATTTTTTGCGCCCATGTGTTGCCACATCTTGAAGGCTGTCCATAAAATGAACACTCCAAAAACGCCCAGTGCATAAGGACCAAAATATTCCACAAGGCTGGTGCCGGCTACAATGAAGATGAAACGCATCACCAGCGCACCCAAGATACCATAGTATAGGACACGGTGTTGATATTCGTCTTTTACTCCAAAGGAAGTAAAAATAGCCATAATAACAAAGAGGTTATCCACAGCTAGGGATAATTCTAACAGATAACCGGCAAGGAATAGTTGAGCCGGTTCAATGGAAAAAGACTGCCAAATATATACCGCAAAACACAAGGACAATACTACCCAAAGGCTCGTCCACATGAGGGCATTTTTAGCGGTGATGGGCTTGTCTTGTTTATGACTATGCAAGTCAAACCATAAGAAAAATAATACTGCCGCCATAAAAACAGCGATCTTCCAGCCTTCGATTTGTGATAAAATAGATTCTTCCATGGGGCACCTTAGAAATATGTTTAGAAAAATACACAAGTTGCCCATTACTTTACGGGCAAAAGAGTAAATTTTCATACAGAGTAAAAAAATACTTGTCAAGACGTAACTTTTTTGCAATTTTCCCAAGGATGGATAAAACAAACATACTTAAAAATACGCAAGTGTACTTTATTGGAGCAGGCCCTGGCGATGCAGAGCTTTTAACCTTAAAGGCACAGCGTTTAATTTCTGAGGCAGACCTTGTGCTTTATGCCGGGTCATTGGTTCCCACCTCTTCTCTTACCGCCGCAAAAAGCACTGCACAGGTGGTGGACTCAGCCCCCTTAAACCTTGAAGAATGTCACGCACTTATAGTTGCATGCGTGGAAAAAGGCGGCCTTGTGGCTCGTGTACACACGGGCGATCCTTCGCTTTACGGCACTATCCAAGAGCAAGTGCGCTTATTGCAAGCGAGCAATATCAGCTACGAAATTGTACCGGGCGTTACTTCAGCCTGTGCGGCGGCGGCGGCGGCGGGTATTTCCTTTACCGTGCCGGAGGTAACACAATCGCTTGTGCTCACACGCATGGGCGGACGCACTCCCATGCCGGAAAAAGAGCGTCTGGCGAATTTTGCAGCTCTTGGCTGTTCCATTGCTGTATATTTATCGGCTGGGCAGGTGCAAGAGCTACAAGCAGAGCTGTGCTCTGTTTTGCCACATGATACGCCGGTGCTCTGCGCTTATCGGGTGGGCTGGCCGCAAGAAAAGCTCGTATGGTGCACCGCGGATACTGTTGTAAAAACTGTCGAAGAGCAGGCTTTTACTCGCCAAACATTATTTTTAGTATTGCCAGGCCAAAGTAAAGAACATGCCGAAACCGTATCTCGCTTGTATGACGCCGGTTTTAGCCATGGCTGGCGCAAGTAATTTTCAAATTTACATTGTAAGCAAGATGCTATAGGCTACACAATCTTTTAGGCACTATGCAAACAAGATAGATTTAAGACATGAAAAACACTTGTTACACTGTGTATTTATGGTTGTTTTGTGTTTTTCAGAGGATATATAATGCAACAAAAATCCGACGCCCCCCTTATAATGCTGGGCCCTTTATTGGCCTCCCTCGCCGGCCTTATTTTTTGCGCTTGGACAGCCTATGGCAATTCAATAGAAATATGTATTTCAGCTGGTTGTGATATAACTAAGGATATTGCCATCGGCGGCATTTCACTGTGGTGGTTTGGTTGCGCGGCTTTTGCGCTCTTGGTCATACTCTCCTTTAGCGGGCGGCCAGTGCTTGGGGCAATAGTCTCCGGTGCATGCCTTGTGGCGGACGTAGGCTTCCTTGTGCTCATGCTTTTCACTGCATCTTGCGTGTCTTGCTTGGTGGTGGCTATAATTTTTGCCATTACATATTCAGCCTTTCGGCATGCAAAGAGTAATTACGATGCGCCGGTGTCGCGCTCGTGGCTCATTGTGTTTTGGATGCTCTTTTTAATCGCCAACATAGGCGGTTTGCTCCGTGAAAACATGCTCCCTTGGGCCATTAAAGGCTCTGAGGAAAGCAATGTTCGCGTTTATTTTTCGCCAACGTGCGCATCTTGCCTTGATGCCGTGGCCTCGTTAAGCGCTTCACCATCTGCGGCTTTCTATCCTATTTCTAAAAGCGATTTAGACGTAGCTATTATCTCTCTTATGGAAGAAAATCTTGAAAAAGGTTTAAGCCCCATTGATGCTTTGGCTCTAGCACGTAAAGATGTGAATGTTGTCAAAGGTATTAATATTTTTAGCCAGCTCTTTTTGCGCTATCGCTTATTGGTCAATGCCGCCTATCTTGCTCGTAATGGTATTAATGTCGTTCCTGTCATAGAATACAAAGGCTTACCAGGTTTTTTGGCGCCAAGAAGCGGTGCGGATTTATCGTATAAGGCACCCATTAGGCCGGCGCTGGAAGTGGTGGCGCAAGAAAGCAAAGATAGCAAAAGCACTGAAAGTCCAGCTGTAAAAGAAGAAAATACCGCACACATCCCAACAGTCATAGGTCGCATTGCACCTGGAGCGCTGGTAGTGCCCGAGGGAAGCGGGCCGGAATATATTATGGGAAATGGAGCCTTTACCTACACAGGTAGAGAAAACACCGCCCCCAGTAGCGCAAACCCTGACTTGCCTTTTGATACCGGCGTAGTTGGAGCTTGTGGCGGAAGCGCTGGTGCACCTCCCTGCCCCGAATAAGACAATCATTCGCTAAAAAAGGGTGGCTGTTATTTCAACCAGTTATAGATTCTTTTAACTAAATGAAAAACCCCAAATATCACGAAGTGAGATTTGGGGTAATAAAGTTTTTTGAAGGGAGCTGGGGAAACTTTTTTGAAAAAAAGTTTCCCCAGAGAAATTTAATTAATCTACATTTTCCTTAAAAGAAAGAGCGTAAGTCGTGCTTTGCACCAAGCGGCAATACAGCGTAATACTTCAATAATTCTTTGCGCTCTTGCGGGTTCGGCTCAAGGGCAATGAGTCGTTCCATTTTGTGATGTGTAATGCGCAAAAAATGCGTCATATCGATTTTACCAGAGCTTTCAACTTGTTCAAACACCGTATTTCCCCAGTGAATCACCTCATGTATGCTGATTTTTTCTTTTAACTCCAGCCCTTCAAAGCTTGAGCAAGATAAAATTGTGTGCATGTGTGCGCTGTGTTCGTCATGGGGAAGCTCTAAATATTTTAAAAGCTTTTTTGCCGCGAGGGCGTGGTAGATATTGTTATCTTTGCGCTCTGCATAGCGATATGTGCATAAAACGTCAGACATATTGGCAAATTTCAGTGATGTGGTGAAGAGCAATTTAATCCAAAAGGCATAATCCTCGGCGCGACATTGTTGTACATCATAAAGCAGGCTTGAACCTTCCGCATAAAAATGCGCCAGGCGGAAGCAAGCTGTGGGTTGGAGCAAGGATACTCCCCATATGCTGTGCGCAAAAATGGCATCATGACTGTTGGTCTTTTTGATGATGGGAACCTTTCCTCCTTGAGGAACATCGCCTATGCAACGCATTGACGAACCAAGAATGCTTACATCTTGGCGGCTTTGCATAAAAGCAATTTGTTTTTCCAAGCGATCGGGCAGGGAAATATCATCGGCATCCATCCAAAATAAATAGTCCGTCCCATGCTGTGTATGGCTGTCCAGCGCATAGGCAAGAGCTTTATTGCGTGCAAAGGGGCGACCTTTGTTTTTCTTAAAATGTAGGCACTTTAGTCCGCGTTTGGCATAATGCTTAAGTATGCTTTTGGTCTCTTCATCACTGCCGTCATCCACCACTAAGAGCTGAAAATTAGTAAACGTTTGTTGTAAGGCTGCATCCAAAGCATTTACAAGATATTCTGCACCGTTATATACTGGCATGGCCACAATGGCCGAGGGGATGTTATTTAGTGACATTTTCTTACCTTTACAGAGTTTTATTAAAATTGCCTTTTACGGCGAATGTTTCTTTCTTCCATAAGGAATTTACCGGTGACAGAATTGGGGTCAGCCACAATGGCTTCCGGTGTGCCTTCGGCCACAATTCGCCCGCCGTTTTCGCCGCCGCCCGGCCC
>CAYJHU010000063.1:0-10215 GCA_964369655.1 uncultured Desulfovibrionaceae bacterium
CGTAAATAGAGACCTCTGCGCAATTCATTGCGCAGGGTCTCGTGGAGCATTGGCGCTAGCCAATGCGACCAAAAATCAAGAGTAGGCGCAATTTACTTGGGCCGTTAAGCGATTGATTTTTGTGCTTTTACCTCTGCACGTTTGCTTTTAGACTTTAAGCGATTTCTAAAATTTTACTTACAAAGTTATATTTGAAAATAATTGTGCAGAGGTCTCAAATAGAGAGTAAAGCGGCTTGGGGAAAACTTTTCTTCAGAAAAGTTTTCCCCAAAAAAAATAAATTTTCCCAACGTCTTACCTTATGCTTTTTATTTTACTTGTCATCTTAGAGGCTTTGGCGTATTGAAGCACGTTTGTAAAGAAAATGTAACACAAACAAAATTTTCTTAATAGTCGAGAGTCATATGCGAGCTAATATCTTATGCGCCGGCCTTGGGGAACGCTTCCAACCTTTTTCGTTAATAAAACCAAAGTCTTTCATTAAAATTGGTGGTATGCCACTTATTGAGCGCACCATTGTGCAATTGCGAGAACATGGGGTTAGTGATATTGCACTAGTCACCGGCTATAAACATGAACAATTTGCTTATTTAACTGAAAAATACGGTGTAGAGCTGTATGTTTCAACAGAATATACAAGAAAAAATAATTTTTCCTCTGTGGCACTTATTAAGCATCGGCTTGAGGATGCTTTACTTATTGATAGTGATTTATATTTGCAACGCGCCATTGTGCCGCTTATTGTTCCCGGAAAGTCGCAATTTTTGAGTCAACGTATTGATCAAGGCAGTGAGTGGGCGCTTGATACCGATGCTGATGGGCGTATTGTGCAGGTGCGAAAGCATGTTTCATCCGGATATGTGATGACGGGGGTCTCTTACTGGACGGGAGAGGCAGCAAAGCTTTTGGCAAAGGAATTAGATACTTGCAGCGATACTGATTTTTGGGAAGATGCCGCCATTCGAATTTTAGATAAAACTCCAATTTATCTAACAAAAGCCCCTACATATGCTACGGAAATTGATTCATTGCATGAAGCCATCAATGCCAAATTACTCACCAGCGATGAGATTGCCATGCAATGTAGCGACGGTGTATTAGCTGAAAGATTAAAGGGCTTAACCAATAATACCTATAAAATTGTCTTACGAAATCAAGAGATGGTTTTGCGCATTCCGGGAGAAGGTACAGAAAAAATCATCAACCGTGAACATGAGGCCTTTATTACTTCACTTTTAGAAGGCCATAATATTTCGCCTACATGTACATACTTTCCCGGCGGCATTAAGATTATGCCATTTTTGAAGAATTACCGCATTTTAGAGCAAGAAAGCTTAAATATCGAAGAAGTGGTAGCCGTGGCTAAAAAGCTACGCGCCTTGCACGCTATTGATATAAAAGGTAAAGTATCACCAGCACCGCCCATATCCATGCTTGGAGAGGCCAAGCTTTACGAAGGTCTTACGGGTGTGTCCTTTCTTGAAAAGCACGAACAAGAGCTTATGTATGCATGGGCGCAAAGACTTGATGCCGATCCACAAGTTTTGTGCCACCGTGATTTATTACTGGAAAATATCCTTACAAATGGGAAAGATATTCAGCTTATTGATTTTGAATATGCCTGTTTTACTTCACCTTATTGGGATATTGTCAGCTTTATTACCGAGTCACGCATTGAGGGGAATTTGCGAAAAAGTTACCTTGAAGCTTATGGCGATTTGGATATGCAAAGGGTTTTGCAAGCTGAAATACTTGTAGATTATATTTGGTCGCTCTGGGGTTTTTACCAAAAATATTATACCTATGCTCGAGGGCGCATGGCTATGTTTGATAAAAACTTAAAAGCCTATGCAGAGAAATATTCTTTGAATGCATAAATAGATACGGTTTTTGCTTTAGAGTAGTGTTATGCCATTTATTGTTTTTTTTACAATTATATTTTCTCCGCTTCCAGCCTATGCCTATCTTGATCCTGGCTCTGGTAATGCCCTTATTTATCTTGCGGTAAGCCTTGTGGGCACGCTCATCTATGTGCTGAAAAATATTTTTTATAAGCTGCTAGGCAAGGGGAAGGCAAATTCCATTGTTTTAGAGCAAAAAGAGCATGAGAAAATACTTATTTTTTCTGAAGGGAAAAATTATTGGTTTACATTTAAGCCTATTATTGAAGCATTTATTGCAAAAAAAATCCCTTTTTCATACTTAACAATGGATATTTATGATCCGGCGCTCACCCTCGATAATCCTTTTATGCGTTCAAAATATATAGGAAAAGGCAGTGCTGCTTTTGCTAAGGTTAGTGCTAAGCATGCCCTAGTGATGCTCTCTACAACACCCAATATCGGCAGTCCAAACTTTCCCATGCCACGCCCTAAATATGTGCAATGTTTAGCTCATGTATGCCACGGCGTGGGTGATATTTCCATGTACCATAAAGGATCGCTTGACCATTATGACGCTGTGCTTATGACAGGAGCACATATGGAAAAAAGCATTCGTGAGCTGGAAAATTTGCGCGGCCTTACCCCCAAAGAATGCACAGCCTTGGGACTACCTTATTTAGACGCTCTAGCGGAAAAAATCTTGCCGCGCACTCAAAAAAATCCTTGCCCCGTGGTGCTGATTGCGCCTTCGTGGGGAGATAAAAGTTTAATAAATCTTTGCGGTACTGATTTTATACATGATATTGCAAAAAAAGAATATAAAGTCATTATTCGCCCCCATCCTCATTCATATCAAGTGGAAGAAGAACACTTAGAAATATTGTACGAAGAATTTGCTCAATATGATAATGTTATTTTTGATTCGCAGGTCGATGGGACAGCTTCTATGCATGAGGCGGATGTACTTATTTCTGATAAGTCAGGAATACGCTTTGACTTTGCTCTGCTTTATGAACGGCCGGTAATTACCATCGATGCGCCTTTGCATAATGTTGAACAATATGAATATGCTGAATTAGAAAGTTGCTGGGAAGATACAATTCAGGATCAACTTGGCGCAGTTATCTATCCCCAAGGGGAAATTACAATTCTTCCCGTACTTGAAAAAACACTGCACATTTCCACACAGCATTTTGCAGATTTTAGAGAAAAATATGTGGCGCACTTTAAAACGTCTGGTTGCGCCATTGCTGAGTGGTCAAAAAATAAAACTCATTCGTTAGAAAATAGTAAATAGGTTCAAAATGGAATTGCTTTATTCTATATTTATTCAACCCATAGAAATATTCTATAGCTTGCTTTATACTTTCTCCATTGATATTACAGGAAGTTATGGGATTGGGCTCATTTTTTTATCCATAATAAGTGCTGTGGCTTTTTCGCCTTTAGCGCGCTTTGCCTATGGCTTGCAAATGCAAGAAACCGTAATCTCTTCTGTTTTACATCCGCAACTTACTAAAATAAAAAAAGAATATAGCGGGCATGAACGTAATGCCGCCATAAATCGCCTTTACGATCGCTATGCTTATCATCCCATTTATGCCTTACGTTCTGCTTTAGGGATTTTCTTACAATTACCTTTTATCACAGCAGCTTATTATATGATAAGCTCCTTTGATGCTGTGCACGGCCAAGCCTTTTATTTTGTGCAAGATTTAGGTAAGCCTGATGCACTCTTATGGGGAATAAATCTTTTGCCCATAGCCATGACCTGTATAAATATCTTGGTTATATATACGTCTAAGGGGCTACAAAGAAAGGATGTAATTCAGGCTCTCCTCATTGCCTTTGCTTTTTTGCTCCTTTTGTATAATGCACCCTCGGCTTTGCTTATTTTTTGGACCACCAATAATATTATTTTCTTATGTAAAAATCTTTATTCTCTTCAGAAAAATAGTGAAAAAAAACGTATAAGAAAGAAGAAAACTTTTGCATTTTGGCAATCTCTTTTTCCCGAAATCTCTCAAGTGGAACTTTCACTCTATAGAAAAATATTCTTTGCCTCCATTACGACTCTTGTTTTCATCGTCTTTTTATATTTGCCCATAAATTTTTACGTATCAGATACAGAATTTTTTAAAATGTCACTTTGGCAATTTATTTCTGAATTATTACCCATTGCTTTCACAACATTTATATTTTTAGCATATTTTTGGCTTATTTTTTCAAAGAGAAATATCAAAAAAATCCTTGCTTACTCTGCTTTTTTTCTTGTGATTTTTTCTTTACTTAATATGTTTGTCTTTGTGCGTGATTTTGGTACCTTAGATCACGGAATTCTTTCACGGCAAAGATTATTATTAGAACCATTTGAGTTTTTCCGTGATTTTGCAAACAGCTTTTTGCTTTCGCTAGCCCTGTTAATTCCATTTTTTTACAAAAAAATACGTCCTTACGCGCTAAGTAGCATAGCCATATTGGCCTTACCCCTCATAGTCATGGTTTGCATTCACTCCTTTCAAGGAAAAAATATACAGGCACCCATGACGCCTGTTGAATACAGAAGGGCTTTTGCAGACATTCAAAATTATAGCAGTGAAAAAAATGTTGTTATAATTTTTATGGATATGTTTACAGGGGGACATATTCAAAAAATGATGCATGACCCATGGTTTAAGGATTTTGCAAACCTCATGGATGGTTTTACTTGGTATCCCGATACTTTATCGACAGGGCAAGTCACCCTCTTAAGTTTTCCTGCTATTTATGGCGGTGAAGGATATGGGGTGCGCGCCATGAATAAGCTTGGTTTGCCCCTGACTGAGATATACAATAAAGCGTATGCCGTTTTACCGCGAAATTTTAGAAATAGTGGCTATGCGGGACAAGTTGTCGGTGCGCCTGATCCTTTTAACCAAGAGCTCTTAAAAAAATATGACGGTACTGCAGAAGATATACTTTACACTGATATCATTGATTTTACTCATATTCCTGGGGCAAAACAGTTCCCTGTTTCTTCTCTAGATTCAAGTAAGGGTAAATATTTTGCTCTTGCTGTGGCATTATTTAATATTTCGCCAAATGTTTTACGTAAAAAGATATACGACAATGGTAAATGGCTTAATACCTTACAAGTTCTTAATTCTTTTGGTATTAAATTTGTCAAAAAAAGCTTAACGCAATTTTATAATTTTTTCATGTCTGACATTGATAATACAGCTAAAAAGCCAACATTCAAGATTTTTTATAGTTTATTGCCGCATTTTCCTTGGTATTTACCGGAAAATGAAATAAAATTTGTTGATGATCCTTATCCACAAACCGATGGACAATTGCTTCTAGTTAATAATATTATACCTGAACACTATTATACAGAACGCCATACCATTAAAATGCTTGGAGAATATATTGCTCATCTTAAGGCAAAAAATGTTTATGACAATACAAAAATAATTCTTGTGTCTGATCATGATGAAGCTGACAGCCAAATGCTAGCCTCACTTTTTCCCAATAGCTTTAATAAAGACGGCATAAAGTGGGCAACACCAGAGCATGAACTTGCCAATCTTGGGCGACCGCATTCGCTTCTTATGATTAAAGATTTTAATAGTCGCGGCCCCATGCGCGTGAATAATTCACTTATGAGCATAAGTGATGTACCAATTTTGGCCGCTTCACACCTTGAAAGTTTTGATGAATTTACTCGCCATGATCCGCACTTACGAAATAAAGACAGTATACGTGAACATGCCATTGGTGCTTGGCATTTGCGCTATCATAAAAAAGACCAATTTAATATAAAAACCCTTTGGGAAGTTAAGGGAAGTATGTTTGACATAAATAATTGGCAAAAAACTATTGATGAGGAAAAAAATACACTAGAATAAATAAGAACTCTTTCATTTTCTATTACGCATTGTTGTGCTACAAAAATAAGAATTTTTTCAAAACCTTCATGGCGATGTATTTTTGTCTTTACAGTATTGACTATGCCACCACAAAAAGATTTTGAGGGTTGGACTTTTTTCAAAAACCGACCCAAAGGGCTTGTAGTCATAAGCGAGGCACGAGCTATACGGATATCGTGCGCCTAGGCGTTCCCTCCCCCAGAAAAAACAAAAACGGAATGCCACATAAAATAGTTGCGGTATTTGACATGCTTTGCTAAAGTCACAGAAGTTAATTTACATATTCACCTTCAACAAAGTTCACAATAAAATGAAAGAAATATCACCTATGCATACACAAGTGCTTGCAATTATTTGTAGTGTTTTTGACGCTTATTCTGCGAGCTTGTATTTACCAAACGAAAGCGGCAAACAATACTTTTTGGCGGCTACTTTTTCTCTTGGCGATTGTGATGATTATTGTGATGAGCTTAGCGCTGGCATGACTTTAATTGGTCAGGTGCTTCGTGAAAATAAACCAATGGTTATGATGAATTATGATAAAAATCAGCATAAGCTTGGTTATTATAAAGACGAAGAAGAGTGCGGCGTAAAGGCCTTTATGGGTTGCCCTGTCCCTTCTGGCGGCGTATTATGTGTTGATAGCAAAAAACTCTACTCTTTTTCGGACAAAGATAGTAAAATATTACAGCTTTTTGCTGATCTTGTCAGTGAGCAAGATGGAGAAAATACTTCTGATGCAACTAGCGTAGCAGAATATTTTGCATGCCTTGGGATAGTGCGCTCATTGCGCTTTCAATATAAAGCATGGTCAACTTTTTTAATAAATTATTTGCGCACAGTAGGGCATGCTTTGCGTTTTGACTATTGTGCTTTTGCCTCTCTTGATCCTTCAGAAGAGTGTTATGTGCTCGAGGGGGAGAGCAAACCTATTTTGGTAAAAAATGGTCAACAAGTAGTTTTTCCTTTGCAAAGTGGCATGGTTGGCTGGGTCTTTAGGGATGAGCAGCAAGCCATTTTTTCAGAAGGACTAAGCGGCAACAGCAATATTACCTTATATGGCAATGTTGAAAATATGCCGGCTTTTCGCGCCATTATCTGTGTTCCTGTGGTGGTAAATAAAACGGCACGTGGAGTGCTTTGTTTGGCACATTCAGAAGCTAGAGAAATGGACGATACTTTGCGTTCATTTGTACATCAATGTGTGGATTCCTTGGGGCTTTTTTTAGAAAATTTATATTTACGTAGTCGTTTACATCAACTTTTGCCTAAAGCTCAAGTACATGAACATATGTCACGCGCCTACGTTTCTGATCATCAACAATATAGCGAGGAAGACTGATGTTTTCACGTTTATTCGGTGGATTAGGAAAAAAACTTGCCATGGACCTTGGTACGGCAAATACCTTACTCTATACGCGCGAGCATGGTATTGTCTTAAACGAACCTTCTGTGGTGGCTGTGGATGCCACGACAGATACTATTCTTGCGGTGGGTAATGAAGCCAAAAGCTACATTGGACGCACCCCAAAAAATATTCGTGCCATTCGTCCCATGAAGGATGGTGTCATAGCCGATTTTGACATCACCAGGGAAATGATTTCATACTTTATTCGCAAGGCTGTCACGGGTCTTCGCTTTGTAAAACCGAGCATGGTTATTTGCATCCCTACCGGTATTACTCAGGTGGAAAAAAAAGCCGTAATTGATGCGGCCATCATGTCTGGCGTGCGCGAGGTGCATCTTATTGAAGAGCCCATGGGAGCAGCCATTGGTGCGGGTTTGCCCATCCACGAGCCTTTAGGAAACTTAGTTTTAGACATTGGCGGTGGCACCTCTGAAGTGGCAGTTATCACCATGTCTTCTACTGCTTTTTCTGAATCGGTGCGCGTGGCCGGTGATGCCATGGACATGGCGGTACTGCGCTATATTCATGATGTTTTTCAGTTGGATGTAGGGGAAAATACCGCAGAGAACGTAAAAAAAATCCTTGGCTGTGCTGTGCCCATGCCTAATATGCCCATGCTGGATGTTTCCGGTAAGGACTTAGTGCAGGGAGTGCCTAAGGTTGTGCGTATTTCTGAGGGGCATATACGTGAGGCGCTCAGAGATTGTTTGCGTGTCATTGTGAAGGCTATTTTTACCACCCTTGAAAAAACACCGCCGGAGCTAGCCGGTGATATTTATAGCAATGGTTTGTTGATTGCTGGTGGTGGCGCTTTGCTTAAAGGGCTTGACCAATATATCGCGCAGGAAACACGCTTAAAGGTGGTTGTGGATAATGATCCTTTGACCACAGTGGTGCGCGGCACAGGCAAAACCTTGGATGACTTGCATAAGTATTCACATTTATTTATAAATTAAGATTTCAGCATAATTTCTCTTAGCCTTGCAAGGCTACCTTGTTGAATGAGCTTCAAGGTTTTTTCGCTGAGCATATCTTCAAAGTGTGTGGCAAAACCGTTGAGCTCGTCATAGTCTAGCCACAATAAATTTTTGTGTGAAAACATTTTTTCGTCTTTAGTTATTTTAACTATATAAAATGTAGTGTGGTGCAGCTCATCATGAGCTAAAGCACTTTTATTTTCTTCTTTTTCCTGAATAGGATTCTTTATCCCCTGAGTTTTTACTTTAAGTGTCGCCCCAGATATACACTTTGCATTTTCTATAATCTGTTGTAGATTTTCTTTGCGCATGTTAATCGTTAGTGATGCAAGGCTTTTTTCTAGAAGTTCAAGGGCAGTCAGTTCTTTAGATTGTCCTGCGCGTACAAAATGCGATAAAATTTCCCATTTACGATCCAATTCTTTGCCATAAGGCCAAAGGAGTAATTTTCCTTGAGTGTTTTGTAAAATTATGGAAATATTTTTATGAGCTAAGTCTTTGGCGTATTTATATGGCTGTATTAGTATAGGCTTATCATTACTATCTACAACTTCTAGCATATCCACATGTATTGGCTGATCATAAGGATAAAATTTAGGAAAATTTTGCATGCAAACACCTTCAAAGAATGAATATTTTTTACAAAACTTAAGCTCAGAGCATGTGGCAGCCTTACTTTCTTTGGAAAGGAAGTGTTTTTCTAAGCCTTGGAGCCACGAACAGTTTTTAGCAGTTTTTAAGCAAAGTCATTTTTTTGCTTTAGGTTTATGGAAAAATATATCTCAAGATACTGAAAATATTTTAGATATATATACAAGTGAGCAGCGCGTTTTTGAGCAATACCTCGTTGGCTATATCTCTTTTTACCATATGCTTGATGAAATGGAAATATTGAATATTGCAGTGGATCCGCAGTTTAGGGAACTTGGCTTAGGGAAGTATATACTGGGTAAAACACTTGAAAAAACTGCTGAACAAGGCATACATAAAGTAATACTTGAGGTTAGGGTTGGGAATGTAATAGCCCGTAATTTATATGAAAAATTTTCTTTTGAATGTGTGGGGAAACGTCTTAAATACTACACAGATACAGGAGAGGATGCTTGCATTTATGCACTTGATTTATAAAGCAGATGATGGTATATTTTCTTGCTAAACATTTTTGGGGAGACGCTTATGAAAAAACTTATGGCTGCCAATTGGAAAATGTATAAAACTCGTGCGCAAGCTACAGATACTATCAATGAATTGTGTACTCTGTTGCAAAAAACACCAGAAAAATTGCAAGAAAGAGAAGTTCTCATTTTTTCGCCCTTTACAGCTCTTGAAAATGCTGTTGCAGCGGCAAAAAATGCTAAGGAACCTCTACAGCTTGGTGTAGGTGCACAAAACTTTTATCCCAAGGATGAAGGTGCCTTCACAGGCGAAGTTTCGATCCCCATGCTCAAAGACCTCGAAGTCGCATGGCTTTTGGTGGGACACTCTGAGCGCAGAAGCATATTTGGCGAATCTCTTGAGCTCCTCCAAGAAAAAGCACGCTGCGGCCTTGAAAACAATTTTAAGGTAACTTTTTGTGTAGGTGAAAGCCTTGAAGAGCGCGAAGCCGGTAAGCTTGAAAGTGTTTTAACAACACAGCTTGCAGCGCTTAAAGAAATCTCAGGACAAATTACCGCACAAAACTTTGCTGTAGCCTATGAGCCCGTATGGGCCATCGGAACAGGCAAGGTGGCCGGCGCAGAAGAAATTGCCGAAGCTCACACCCTTGTACGTAAAATTTTAGAAAGTATTTTGGGTGAAAAAGGCCAACAAGTACGTATTTTATATGGCGGAAGTGTGAAAGCTGATAATGCCGGTGCAATTCTTTTACTTGACAATGTGGACGGAGTACTGGTAGGAGGTGCTTCTTTACAAGCAGAAAGTTTTGCTAACATTGTTACAGCTTAATTGCTCGTTTTGATGGTTTAGAAAACATTAATATTTTTCTGGGGGAAAACTTTTTTGAAAAAAAGTTTTCCCCCAGACCCCCTTTCAAAAAACTT
>CAYJHU010000064.1:0-10041 GCA_964369655.1 uncultured Desulfovibrionaceae bacterium
TTAATCATAAAATGGACTGAGCTTGGCCCAACATTAATATGAACAAAGGAAGCAATAAAAAAAGCTGCAGTTAAAACCGCAACTTTTGGCAAGTTATCACTATTGATTTTTTTAAGCCCAAGCCCTACTCCCACGGCGGTAATGACCGCACCTCCTACAAGCACAGGTAGTGAAAGAATTCCCTCAGAAATATGCATAATTTTCTCCAAAAGCCATCAAGTGAAAATGCTAATCATTCGCAAATCAAAGTAAAGAGATGCCTTCTTTTTGTCAAGGTCAACATGACCTAAAAAACCTAATCACAAAAAATAAAGGAAATTCTTTGATTTTAAGAGAATTTACATAAAAAAAGAATTTTCCCTTAGGAAAATTCGTACTAAAAGTTTTTGCGGGAGGGGGCTTGGGGGGGGAGCTTTTTCAAAAAGCTCCCTCCCCCAATAAAATCAATGATTAAACACTACCATACTTGCTCACGATATACTTTAAGCGCAGCTTGTTGTTCTTCAAAGTTTTCAAATCCGGCTTGCCTTAAGGCGTCATGCACAGTGGTATTCCAATCCCATGTGGCATAAATGACCGGCTTATGAAAGGTTGTGCGGAAGTTTGTTAATTCTGTACGATAAAAAGCTTCCTTACTGGTATCAAGGTGCTCACGCAACTGTTCATGGCGGCGTTGCAATTCTCCTTCGTACCATTCTTCAATATCTTCAGGTTGGGTATATTTTTTCAAAATATGACCATAACCTTCTTTTTCCATAAGACTACCTAAATTAGAATGATGCTGATTAATAAGCCATTTACCAAGATCGGCAGTACTGATATTTTCTGCCTCAATAGCGGCAATATCTTGCACAGTTTGATAATAAGTGTCAGGTACAACCGAGGCCGATGCAATACCGGCAATGGCTACAAGTCCGCGCAAAATCACACTATTTGAAACGCCCTGGCCGCAGAAGCCAACTTTTTTGCAGTATTTTTGACCTGTAAAGATAGTTACCAGCATGGCCCAAATGACGGCTGGATCTTCTTCATCATAAATATGCTGCAAGCTAGCATTGTCACGGTCAGTACCAAGTACCATTTGTGTCATATCGTTGGAACCAATGGAAAAACCATCAAATTCTTCGATAAATTGCTTTGCCAAAATAGCATTGGATGGAATTTCTGCCATCAAAATAATCTTTAGGCCATCCTTACCGGAGCTTAACTTGTGCACTTGCTCAAGATAGCTACGCATGGAGCTTGCTTCTTCTAAGGTACGCACAAAGGGCAGCATTATTTGTAAATTTGTACCGCCATACACACCACGCGCAAGCTTGAAGGCTTCAATTTCCCAGTCGTGGATATTGCGCGATACACCGCGATAGCCAAGCATGGGGTTATCTTCCACACTTTCAAAAAGATGCCCACCCAAAAGGTTGCGATATTCATTACTCTTAAAGTCAGTGGTACGATAAATAATTGTTTTACCATAAAAAGCCATGGCAAAAAGAGCCAAGTTTTGCGCCAAAGTTTGTATGTAATGTTCTTTACCGGTACGATAGCCGCGCTCTTTAATGATATTACGTATTTTTTCAATAAGATTATGGACTTCATCCATTTCTTTCTTAAGCCCGGTACGCAAACCAACTTCTTCACGTAAACGCTCAATATTTTCAATGACAGCCATTACCGCAGGTGAGGTATTGATTTGCTTTACATGCGCATCAATGGTGGCTTCAATTTCTGCCCGACGTTTTATATCTTCGGGATCTTTGGGAGAAAGCATGGCAAGCTCATCGTCAAAGCCCATAATAATGCGAACATGCTCATGCAAATCAGCACTGGTTTTGATAATATCAATGCGTCTCGTGGCAAACTCCCAATATTCATCAATTTTATTTTCAATTTCGCGCATTTTGCGATGAATGAAAATCAAATCATCAGGAGCAGAAGTTGCACTTTCGGCGGCAAGACGCTTAACTTCATTTGATAAACCAGTAAGTTCACCTACATAGCTACGCAAATCAAAGTTTGAAACAATAAGACCTACAGCAATTTGTTCGCGTAAAACAGTAGATAAGCGATCATCTAATAGCTTAGCTTGTTTTTGCACCACAGCTTCAAGCGTGCCATTATCAAAAGCTTCTAAGGCACTTGGATGTATGCTGATATTGCCAAGCATAAATTCTGCACGCAAAAGACCTACTTCAAATTTTGGTAATTGACGTAAACGAGACAAGAAGAGTGATTGACCAACGTCTGCAAGCACAAGGCCAACTTTGGCTTGTGTATCCGGCAATTTGGAAATATCCATCTCGCCGCCCACCTCTTGTAAAGGTAGTAAGCCGCGATATACTCTACCCGTGGTACCATCAACAGTTACTTCAGTACCATCAAGGGCGCGCAGTTTATCCACACGCTGAATACCAATAACCGCAGCAATGCCAAGCTCGCGCGAGGTGATGGCGGCGTGACTTGTGTCACCGCCCACATCAGCCATGATGGCAGAAGCCACACGCATACCGGGAACCATGTCAGGATCGGTACGCTCTGCAGCAAGTACGTCACCCTTAGAAATTTTATTTAATTCCAGAGCAGAACGCAAAAATTTCACAGTGCCTTGTCCGGCGCCGCGTGAGGCGCCATTACCCTCAACCAAAACTTCTGCGGTAACAATGCTCTTGGGGTCAACTTCCTTACGGCGCATAAAGATGGTGTGTGGGTGCAATTCAATTTCTTCGTTCCAGCGAGTTTCGGGACGAGCCTGCACAAACCACAATCTGTCTTTGGCATCAATACAAAATTCCGTATCCATAATCATGCCGTCGTAGGCCGCACTTACTGCACGCACCCCTTTGGCCACACGCTCAGCTTGTGCAAGCGACAAAGCCCAGCGTAAAGCTTCAAGCTCCGGAACTTCAACTTCCTTGGTGCCGCCTTTTTCGTCATAAATTATCTTCATGTGCTTGCAGCCCATTTGACGAATAACCACCTCGGAACCATTGTCTTTCTGGAAAACATACAATTTATCGGGGGTGACCTTACCGCCAACAACTGCCTCACCAAGACCATAGCTGGCATCAATGCTCACTAAATCCTTGCGATCTGTTCCGCGGCAGCCTGTAGCTGTATCGGCAGAAAAGGCAGTACCTGAAATAACAGGATTAATCATCTGCATCATACACACAGACAAAGATGTATTTTCAATGGCCCATTCTTTTTTGGCTGTTTCGGCAATGCTTTGATCGCCCACTTCCTCGGCCTTAGCAAGCGCGTCCAAAATAGCTTCGCGTCTGTAGGTCATGGAACGTAAATTATAAGCAGAAGCGCAATCCCAATGATAAGCAATAACAACTTTATCATCGCCCACCATGTTCAGGTAGGTATCTTGCAAACCAGCAAAGGCTTTTTTGCGTGAATCTTCACCGGCGGCAGAAGAACGCACTGCAACAGGCACAACTTCGCCGTCGTTTTCTTTGCAAATATCATGATAAGCTTGAGTTACAGCTTCCACAACATCTTTAGGAAGTTCAACCGACAAAATAGCAGCTTGCACCAGCACAGAACGCTGACGCAATTGGTCAATACCTTCAGGTGAAGTGGCAAAGCCATCCACTACGTTATTGATGAAGGTACGAAGCGGAATGCGCACATCACTTAAATTAGCGCTGGCTTCACGTGCCATACGACCAAGGCTACGCACAAATTTTTGTAAAAATTCAGGGTCTTGATTAATTTCAGAATCAAGCCAATCAATGCGTTTATATTCTCTGTCTACCACCGCACGAATAACTGCGGCAACGACGCTGGTTTCATCCAAAACTTTATGGAAGGCATCTGAGGAAATGGCGCGAAAATGAGGAGCTTGGATACCTGCTATTTCAGAAATAAGAGCAGTGTTATAGTTTTTACCACCCACTAAAAGTTCAGCACTTTCACCCATGGCAACAATATCAGCACCAGTGAGTATCAATTTCGTAGCTTGTTGCACATTTTGAGCCTTGGTAGCATTTGCAGGTTTGGCTGCAGGCTGCTTCTTCGTCGTCATTTAGTCCTCCGTATGGATGATAATACTTTCTATAAAATGTAATAAATCTAGTAATTACCTATAAACACAGGCTTTAGTAATACATTGTCATCTTTGGGCTTCAATGCATTTAAGCATGGTTTTTGTATCAATTTCTCTTGTTCTTGTCTAGTAATTAGTCAAAATTTGCAGTTTGAGAATTTTCTGTCAATCTCATGTCTTATGCTTAAAAACTCTTCATATAACAAAGTAGATTTAGCTAAAATTCGCATGAAAAACTTTTAAGCAAAAAAGTAGATTGTATATAAAAAGAAAGGGCAAAACCATCAAGCTTTGCCCTTTCTCATAAAATAAAGATTATTCTAAGTTTTCACCGCAATACGGGCAAAACTTTATTTCACTCATGGGAATGGGGTGCGAGCATTGATTATTGGGGCACACTTTAGGCACAGGTCCAAGTTCCACAATAAGCTCACCTTCCACCACGGAAACCATTTGCTTACTTTCTTTATAATCCGCAGCCTTAAGGACGCGAGTTACAATACCATCCATAGGTGCAAGCACGGCCTTTTCTTGTTTCATGATGGAAACATTAAAGAGCTCTTCGCCTTTTTTAACAATGTCGCCAGGATGTACATACATAACCCAAAGGTCGCCATTGCTTGGAGAAGCCACATGCTGAGGATTGTTCGGGTCTGCCTTAGGCACACCTTTAACCTTTTGATCTGTAGGTTCAGCCACTTGCACATCGGTTACCATGATTTCTGAGTCAAGCACATAGCGGCACACACTCATGCCGGCTGCATTTGGTTCTGAAAAACTAATAATCATAAGGTGATGCGGTTTACCATGACTGTCTTCAAAATAAAAATCCTGCCCCGGCTTTAAGCCTTCAAACCATACATGTAAGGGAAGGTTGTTGGGGTCACCATATTTTATCTTAAATTGCACAGTCTTAATGGCATCACCTGGATGATTTAAATACAGGGCAAATTCCTCATCGGTAGGCTTACGGCGCATAGTATCGATGAAGGCCTGCTCTTCTTGTACAAGATTAATATCTTTAAGATTTTCAAGAGGTGAAACTTCAACACGCTCGGCAATGGCAGCTTTCCAGCCATTACCAAAGGCACTTTCATACACCCAATCTGGAGGAAAGCCCAAAGGAAGCTTACCAAATTTACCTAAAAGCAAATTGCGGAAAGCATCATTGCAATCTTGATAAATGGAAAGTCTTGCTTCGTGCATTTCCGGTGAAAGTTCATCTTCGCTATGGGTAGTAATTTCTTCAATTACTTGTAATAAATAACGAACCTCTTCTTCACCGCCTCTTTTCCAGGCACCTGTCACAGCAAGAAATGCCGTATTCCAAGTAATTTGCGAGCCAGGAGTCACGTCATGATAGCGCACAATCTTACGTGTGCCGGCGAGGAATTTTAACATATAGGGGAGCAAGTGAATATAACCTTGCTTTACGGCACCTTCTTGCGAGGAAGACGTCGCACCGCCCGGCATAGCATGCTCCACCACATCATAGTCAATACCTTGAAAATATGGGGCGCAATAACGGTCATAATAAGGCATAATTTGTTTGCAAACAAAGTTTGCATCACGGATGGCAGCCTTATTTAGCTTAGTATTAAGTCCCATTTCTTCTTCAAGATAAGCGGCCATGGACAGCACATCACCTTGTCCATAAGAGCGCACCGAAGAGCCCAATGCCACATCAAGAATATGCGCTCCGGCCTTGGCAGCCGCCGCACATGCAGGAACAAAAAGTCCATCGGTATAGTGTCTGTGATAATGCAAGACAAGGTCAGGCCAGCGTTTACGTAAAGCGCCTACAAGTTCTGTCATAAAGCGCGGTGGGCATACACCTGCCATATCTTTAAGGCCAAGGATGATATTTTTAGAAGCTTCAGAACTGCTTGAGCCCATGACAGAAGCCACCATGCTCAACATATTTTCCGCAACCTTCATATAATGCGCCACATCAAAACCCTTGGCAAAGGACAAGGAAAGGGAGGGCTGGAAAATAACCTCTGGGCGTGACATGACAACTTCTGCCAAAGGAAGCATATTTTCCACATGATTTAAGAAGTCAAAGCAACGAATAATTTGATAGTGATCACAAATCATTTCACCAGTTAAGCGCATGAGGTTACGGGGTTGAGGAGAATAACCAAGCACGTTGGTAGAACGCACCAAAATTTGTTTCATGGTCTTTGGCGCAAAAGAATTCCACTCTTTAGCCTCAGTAAAAGGATAGGTCATATTGGCGAGCATGGCCACGTGAAAGTGTGCTCCACCGCCATTTTCTATGGAAAAATACCCTGCATTATCTAGATATGGCCCAATGAGACGATCTTCAGCTAAACGGAAACGATTGCCTGTGTTTGACTGCGTCATATCACGCGGCGTGGTGTCGGTAAAATGGACGTAGTTACTATCACGCACATAGTCAAGCAATGCCTTTCTGTCCCCTTGTGGATAGGGCGAAGGGGCGCGTCTGTCAGCGGATAAAATGGAAGGCAACACCGGCTCAAATTCAGGCATGCGCGGCGTATCTACACTGCGATATTCTCCCAATTTAACATGGGGGTTATACCCTTTGGCGGAAATCTCTGCCACAAGGTTTGCAAGACGCTCACCTTCAGGCGCCATATCTGTATAGCACATAAGCTCTGGAGTTTGCGCAATAAAGTTTGTATCAAAATTGGCTTGACGAAAGAGCGGATGCTTTAAGATTTGCTTATAAAAAGGAATGGTGGTTTTAATGCCGCCAATAATATATTCGCCAAGGGCGCGCTCCATAATACTTACCGTTTTATCCCAATCACGGGCATAGGTAATGAGCAAGGCACCTGCAGAGTCATAGTTGGGGGGGAATTCATAACCGGCAGACATATTAGAATCAAGACGTACACCAGGGCCACCGGGAGAAACATAACGTGTTACTAGGCCAGAGTTGGGGGTAAATTGACTTTGCGGATCTTCACAATTAATACGCACCTGCATGGCAAAATGCATGGCAGGAGTCATTTCATCGTTAAGGCGAAGTTTTGCCCCAAAGGCAATGGCAATTTGTTCTTCAACAAGGTCAATACCATAGCGGCATTCAGTAATACCATGCTCAACCTGTAAACGGGTATTAACTTCGATAAGATAGGCCGTGCCGTCAGGCTCTACCAAAAATTCCACCGTGGCAAGAGAATGGAAACCCACCTCACGAATAAGATGCGCCGCATAGCCTTTTAAGGTGGCGCGAAGCTCGGGGGTTAAACCCGGCCAAGGCGAAGGAGTAATTTCTATAAGTTTTTGGTGATTACGCTGTACAGTACAATCGCGTTCGTCAAAAGCAAAAACATTACCATGCTTATCTGCAATGACTTGAATTTCGATGTGGCGTACCTTAGAAAGATATTTTTCCACAAAAAGACGTGGATTACCAAAAGAAGCTTGTGCCATGGTGGAAGCTTTAAAGAAAGCATCTTCCAATTCTTCTTCATTAAAAATAGCAAAAATACCACGTCCGCCACCGCCGCCTTCGGCTTTAAGCATGATGGGTAAGCCCATTTCCTTGATGAGGGCGCGCGCTGTGGGAATATCCACTGCTCCCTCAGAGCCAGGAACTACAGGAATACCTAATTTTTGTGCAATTTCACGAGCTTGAACTTTGTTACCTAGGCTATTCATGGCTTCTGCTGTGGCACCAATAAAGGTTATACCAGCCTCAGCACACTTTTTAGGAAAGAGCGAATCCTCAGAGGCAAAACCCCAACCGGGATGAATACCCACAATGCCGCGCTGCTTGGCAAGAGAAATTATTCTATCAATATCTAAATACGCACGCGGATCACTACCAAGTAAAAGCAATTCTTGAGCGGTGGAGGCTGACGGAGCTGTTTTATCAACATCGGTAGCAGTCATCACGGCTGTGGCTTCAAAGCGCTCACAAATAGAACGACAAATACGTCTTGCGGGAATGCCACGGTTTGCCACCAAAATAGCCTTACCATGCAAAAATTCTTGAACTTGTTCAAAACTTCTTATTTCTTGAGTACTCATACCTTCTTATCCTTCCATACTTCAACCTAGCAATTTCCCTTAAATTCTTTTAAGGCTTCCGCTGGTGAAGTGTTGTATTTGTCCATGAAGTTGCAAACGTAACTCCCCAAGGTCTCCTAGACCTTGCAAAATACCGCGCACTTTTTCATGCCCATCATCTAATTGCACATACTGCCCTTTCCACAACAAAAAATCCTCGGCAACCGTGCGCCAAGCTGTAGCCAAGGGCAATTTTTTTTTGTAGCAAAAATAAAGCTGATTTACAAGATATAACCACAAAGCTTCCGCGGCTGGGTTTTTATAAGTAAATCCACTGTTATTTACAATACTTACATATTCATTTAAGCCTTGAGGCTCTGGTAAAATACCGGCCATAAGGGCATGATTTTCACGTAAATTATTTTCGGTAGGGGCAGATTGGACATTAATTCCAATTCCTGCCATGAGAACGCCATGTCTTTCTTCCAATAAAATTCCGCCTACTTTATACGCTTCTTGCCCAGCCCTATCAAAAAAAACAAGGTCATTTGGCCATTTAAGGTGCAAAGAACAATGAAGTTTTTGCAATGCAAGCAAAATGTACGCAGATAAGGCCGGCGCAGCGGCTGTGCTTATAAATGGTTCCTGCATAGGCAAGCGTAAGGCTGCATAAATATTTCCCTCTGGCGAATGCCAATGCCTGCGCGTTTGTCCCCTGCCCTGACTTTGACTTGCCGCAAGCACTGAGCCCCATTCCGGTAAATCCCCATCTGCCACTAGCTCCCATGCCGTATCAAGCACTGAGGGCAGCTCTTGGCAAACTATTACCGGCGCCGGCAAACCTTCCCAGAGCCATGCATTATTTTTAAAGCTTTTTTTTTCAACATAAATATGCAATGTTTTCTCCATGCAATGTTATATAGTTGGCGGCGCAGTGCGCAATTTACTTATGGGTAAACTTCCCCAAGATGTGGATCTGGCCTTTAGCGGCTGCGTGGAAGATTTTTTAAAAGTCTATCCTAATGCACAATTGGTAGGAAAAAGCATAAAAGTAGTCATCTTAAACGGCAAAGAATACATGCCACTACACAACAATAACATTTTAGACGACTTACATAACAGAGATTTAACAATCAACGCTTTTATCCTTGATGCGCAGGGGATGATTTATGCCCATCCGCAAAGCTTTTTTGACCTAAAGCAAGGCATACTGCGCCCAGCTTCTCCCCAAGCTTTTTATAACGATGCCACACGCATTTATCGCTTGGCTCGCTTTGCCGCTGCCTTTCCTCATTTTTACTTGCATGAAGAAGCCATATCTCAAGCACAAGCGGTTATTAAAAAACACCAGCACTGGCAGCTTCCGGGAGAAAGAATTGGCAGAGAATATCTAAAAGCCTTACACGCCCCAAAGCCCTCACTTTTTATGGAGGTTTTACAAAAAACGCAAGCCCTGAATCCTGCACATGCCTATTGGTTTAAGGAACTCACCCAACTAAATCAAAAACAACATGACAAACTAGCACAGCTCATGGACAGTTTTACAACTCTCCCGCCTGAACTCAAAGCATCAGAACATAATAACTTTTTATCATTAGTGCGCCATATGTTTTTGGCTTTTACCCTCCACGAACCTAAAGAAAATAAATTTGAAGAGCACCCCATTTACAAATTAAGTACAAGGCTTGCTCTACCCTTAAACTTCATGAAGGCCGCGTTTCATTTTGCAAATACTACAGAAAAAGCAATACAATTTCATAGCCTTTCCCCTGAGGAACAAGTGCCTTTGCTCTTGCGCGCAGAAGCTCTACATATAAGCCTTCCCTACTGGCATGCACTTGATCATCTTAGTAAAAAAAATATCAGTAACTCAGCACTAAATGCCCTGCAAATAATAAAAAACATTCATCTGCCGCCGAAATGGCGCAATCAGGGAAAGCTTTCCGGTGAAAAACTCTTTTCATTGCAATGTGAAGCTTTGCATA
>CAYJHU010000065.1:0-10025 GCA_964369655.1 uncultured Desulfovibrionaceae bacterium
AGCCCTCAATACTTTTTTGTATTGAGGGCTGTTTTGCTTAAGCTGTAATTAATAAAGTTACATTAAAAATTACTATTGTGGAGTAGCAATATGATACTTTGCATTGGATAGTATATTACCTTGCTTTGTTAAATATACTAGGAGAGCTAACAAAGCGATGACAACGATAAGTCCGGGGATAAAGCCTGCGCCCACAGTGCCAAGGGTAATGAATGTGCCAACTTGGTAAACCAAAAATGCAACCACAAAGGCTGTACCAAATTGCAAGCCTATGCCGGAAAGCAACCATTTTTTGTTTTCCATTTCAGCGTTCATGGCCCCTATGGCGGCAAAGCATGGAGGAGTGAATAAATTAAACATAAGATAGGCTAGAGCCGCCACAGAGGTTATGCCCATGGTTTCGGCTACAGTGGAAGCGCCGCTTACAAGTGCGAGCTCTTCTGTGTCAATAAAGTTTGTAATGCCATATACTACTGCCAATGTTCCAACGACGTTTTCTTTGGCAATAAAGCCGGTTATGGCCGCTGCTGCCAGTTGCCATGCTCCAAATCCCAAAGGAATAAGCAAGAAGGCAAATGGACTTGCAAGGGAAGCCAATATGCTTGTGCTTTCAGCCCCTTCAGCAACAACAGCAAATGACCAATCAAAAGTTTGCATAATTTGAACAAGGGCGTTGCAAACCAAGATAATAGTAGCGGCTTTTACGATAAAAGCTTTACCGCGTGAAAGTGTGGTCATGGTAGCGCGCAAAAGACTTGGGAATTGATATTCCGGCAATTCCATAATGAAGAAAGAGCGTGCATATTTTTCACCGGTTATAATTTTTACAAGATATGAACCAAGAATAATAAGCGCTATTCCTGTAAAATACATGCTTGTGCCAACCCAAGGATTATCAGCAAAAAATGCGCCGGCAAAGAGGGCGATAACAGGGAGCTTTGCACCGCAAGGCATAAAGGGGGTCAGCATGGCCGTTGTTCTTCTTTGGCGTTCATTTCTGATGGTTCTGGTGGCCATAACGCCAGGAATTGCGCACCCCGTACCAATTACCATGGGGATGATGGACTTACCGGAAAGACCGACAACCTTAAAAAATCTATCCATGACAACAGCAACACGAGCCATATAGCCACAATCTTCTAAAAGAGCCAGCAAGAAGAACATAACCATAATAAGGGGCAAGAAGCCAAGAACAGCGCCCACGCCGCCAATTATGCCATCAAGTAAAATTGCACTTAAAAGAGGGGATACATCTTCGCCTAAAGCGCCTGCTGCCCATTCGTTAAACATATCAATATAGCCTACGAGCCAGTCCGCAATCATGGTGCCAAGCGTTGTTTGTGAAATATAAAATACAGCCCACATAACAGCTACAAAGATCGGAATTCCAAGCCATTTATGTGCAAGGATGCGGTCAAGGCTATCTTGTAAAGTTTGCGAATTGCTTTTTTTTGCGCGAACTTCAACTTTTTCTACTAGGGTATTTACAAATTCATAACGCTTTTTATCCGCAATCTTCAAAGCGTTTTCGTCTGTTATATTATCCGCTTCCTGATAGGGGGCTGTTTGGGTTTTACCTTTAAGAGTAAGTGCGGTAGCAATGAGTTCTTTAAGGCCGGTGTGGGTAGTTTCTGTGGAGACCGTTTGGATTACGGGACACCCAAGGGCGTTCGAAAGTTTTGCCACATCTATGGTAATATCTTTTTTCTCATTTAAATCGCTTTTATTAAGAGCTACAACAATAGGAATGCCAAGCTCTAAAAGCTGTGTGGTAAAAAATAAAGAACGTGAGAGATTAGTAGCATCTACAATGTTAATAATTGCGTCGGGTTGTTCTGTTTTTACAAAATCCCGTGTAATATTTTCCTCAGAAGTGAAGGGGGACATGGAATACGCACCGGGTAAATCCACTGCGATAATTTTTTGCTCACCGGCATAAAGATTTTTCTTTATGCTTCCTTCCTTTTTTTCAACTGTGACGCCGGCCCAGTTTCCAACTTTTTCAATTTTTCCTGTAATAGCGTTAAACAATGTTGTTTTTCCGCTATTTGGATTTCCCGTAAGTGCAATCCTCATAATTATCTCCTCTTGTTTAAGTATATCTTTATAAAGGTAAGTATCTTTATATTTACAAGTTATTTAGTGAAAAAATCTCGTGACGGGCTGTTAAGGTTTATGCTTTGAATGAGCATTATCGCAGCTATTTGCGCTCGAGCAACCAATACACTTGGTTCCCTTTTTCTTTTGCCAAATTATATACCCGACAGCAGCACTTAAAATTACAATTATTATTCCTAAAACTATTATATTGTTCATAATTTTTCCTTGAATCTAGTTGGAGGACAAAAGTAATCGATAACGAAATCGATAACTAATTTCAAAATGTCATTGATTAGTATCAAACAAAATGAAAATAATTTTTAGGTTTTTAAGAAAAAAAATAAAAGAAATTTAAAAAAACATAACAAAATGCTTTTTATAATTGTTATGCTGAGATTCTTTTTGTGAAAATGTTGAATTTATGCGATTTTTTGTGAATTGTAAAAGAAGAGGCGGGCGCTGAATGTTTTATCTGTTTTATCAAAATGAAGGTTTAGTTCTCCCTGCATTTTATTCATAAGCTCTGAAACAATGGACAATCCTAAACCAGATGAAAATTCATTTCTATTTCTGTCTGCAGTGTAAAGCCTTTTGGTAAGAAAATCCATTTCCGGAGATAAATCTTCCTCTGTAAAGTTTTTTATTTCGATAATAATTCCTCCTTCATCTTGCTGGGCCATAAGAGTGATTTCCTTTCCTTCGGGCGAATATTTTTTTGCATTATCAAGGAGATTGTCAAAAATCCTGTGTACATATTCCGCACTAACAAGTAATGTTTGTTCATGGAGTTTGTTTAAAAAATTAATGGGATACGTTTTAAGCTCCACAATTTGGTTTAACAAAATCCTTATATTCACCTCTTGCAAATCTATCTTGATATCTTCACTAATGACTTTACTGTATAAAAATAAATCAGAGATGAGTTTTTTTAGCCTCAAAGAATTATTTTCTGCAATTTCAAGGTACTGATACGCCTCGTCGTTTGAAGGTATTCTATTTTTTGCAAGGTCTAAATACCCGATGATAGAGGTGAGGGGGGTTCTTAAGTCGTGAGAAATATTAGTTATAAGTGTTCTTCTGTGTAGCTCATTTGCTTTTTCTTTTTGCTTTTTTTGCTTAAGTTCATCCTTAATTTCATTCACGCTTTGGGCAAGTCTGGCAAGCTCATTGGTTCCTTTAATAGGTATAGAATCCGTCGTATTGTCTTCAGGGATTTTCCTGATACCGGCTTCAATAACTTTAATATAGGCAACGAGCTTTGAAATTATGCGAAATGACATAATAAAAAATATAATAATGGAAAAGGTTCCAGCATAAATATGGTGTACTTCTGAGGTGATGATAGATTTGATGGATTCAAAAAGCGTGATGGTTCCATCTAGGTAAAAATAATGTTCTATCCCCACAAGGCATAAAAACACGATGATACTTATGAGCGTTGAAAAAGCCATCTGTAGTAACATCGATACATATAGGGAATAGTGACTTTTTTTAGTCCACACGATAGCCGACTCCCCAAACGGTTTTGAGATATTCGGGATTTGAGGTGTCATCCTCAATTTTGTTTCTAAGATTTCGGATATGCACCGATACAGTGCTCTCTGTATTTAAGATATTATTTTCGCCCCAAACATTAGTATAAATCTGCTCTAAGCTATAAACTCTTTTTTGATTTTTCAAAAAAAGCTCAAGGATTGAAAATTCAATTTTCGTAAGCTTTATGGGCATTTCTTTTTTTGTAAGACTTCTGGCGGCTAAATTCATGATTAGATCTTTATAAATGATTTCATCTTTATTGGGGACATGCGCATGAGGAGCGTTTTGGGCGTAATGTCTGTACCGCCTAATATTTGCTTTAATTCTTGATGTTAAATCTATGGGATTAAAAGGCTTTGTTATATAATCATCAGCACCTGACGAAAAACCTGTAAACTTATCCATATCTTCTGATTTTGCCGTCAGAAAGATGATTGGTAGGTTGTATTTTTTACGAATTTCAAGACATGCTTCGGTTCCATCCATTTTAGGCATCATGGAATCAAGCAAGACGAGGTCGATTGTTTTTTCAATGTCTTCATCCAATATTTTAAGGCATTGCAAGCCATTTTCGGCTTCAAGTATTTCATAGGAATCATTCATTAAATAGAGCTTTATAAGGTTTCTAATGTCATTGTCATCATCGACAACTAAAATTTTCATTGTATACCTCTTTCAAAAAAATCATCATCAATTTCTGAAATGCTAGCTGTAGTAATGATATAAAATTACGTCAGAAAAGCATAAAGATTATAAATGTGTTCTCCCAAAATTATTGGGATCTGCTGAGATTTGCGTTGGAGCTACAACTTTTACAGGTGTAGGCGATGCATCACCAGTATATGACCCGTACTGATTATCCATCTTTTGGCTTGGCTCAATGAGAAAGTAAAAGAGGATGAAATTAAGAATGGGAATCCACGATACAAGCATAAGCAGCAAAAACCAAGCGCTTTTGCCTGTATCGTGCAGTCTGCGAGCCATAACACTTAGACTTGGGATAAACAGAATAAGTAAAACAGCAACAAAAACTAATAAAACCGGTATTAAGAGTGCTTCTGAGGCTTCCCAAGCCAGTATGGTAGTACTTAAGATGGCAGTAATAGCATAAAAAACCGTTAAAAACATGACCTGAGCGGCAAAAAAGAGCCAGCATTCAGCTCTGGACGCACGCCCCTGAAATGTTGCAAACTTTTCTTTAATGCAAATTCTTACTGCCTCTTTAAGTTCCACTTTTTTATATCCATTATTTAATGGTTATGAGCTCATACTCACGGTTCCCGAGTCCAATGTTTTCAGCATGTGAAAGTTGCGAGCGCCAGTCGGTGGTTGGGTGAATGGATTTAAAATGATCACCAATGTGCCCATGTGAGCAACCACAATCTTGCATCATGCTTGTGCCAATGGCCGGCGCGGCGTTCACCGCATCTATGCAAGCCTTATCGAGTGCCACAGGGTCAAATGAGGCAAACATGCCAATGTCCGGAATGATGGCGGCATCGTTTTCACCGTGGCAATCGCAGTAGGGCGAAACTTGGTTAACAATGCTGATATGAAAATGCGGTCTATCCTTCACAACAGCCAAGGCGTATTCAGCCATTTTTCCGTTTAGTGCATCAAAGTTGCATGCCCATGATGGTTCGATGGCATCAAAGTTACATACCCCCATACAGCGCCCACAACCAAGACAGAGCTCGTGATTAATATGGGCTTTTTTATCGCTATCATAGCTGATGGCATCGTGAGCACAGTAGTGAATGCACACGCCGCATTTGCGGCATTTATCTACGTTTGCGGTGGGTTTGCCGTCGCTGTGCATATGCATTTTACCGGCGCGGCTACCGCAACCCATACCAATATTTTTAATGGCACCGCCAAAGCCTGTCATTTCATGCCCTTTAAAATGACTCAAAGAAATAAACACATCGGCATCCATAACAGCACGCCCAATCTTGGCACTTTTACAAAAAGTTGTGCCCTCAAGGGGGATTTCCACATCATCGGTGCCTTTGAGTCCATCGGCAATGATGACGTGACAGCCGGTTGAAAATGGAGTGTATCCATTTTCATAGGCAGAGGTGATGTGCTCAAGGGCATCTTTGCGCCGTCCCACATATAAGGTGTTACAGTCGGTCAAAAACGGTTTGGCTTTTTGCTCAAGAAGCACGTCCACCACGGTTTTTGAAAAATTGGGGCGCAAAAACGACAAGTTGCCCGGCTCACCAAAATGTATCTTAATGGCAACAAATTTATTTTCCAAATCCATTTCTGCCATGCCGGCTTTGCGGATAAGTTTTTCTAATTTCATTTGCAGGCTTGTGCCCACTTTACATCGCATATCTGTGAAAAATACTTGGGATTTTTTGCTGTTTTCTGACATTTTTTTTCCTTTTGTTTTTTTATGTTTATAGGTTTTATTTTTTTATATTTGAACCAACTGTTCAATTTAAGCTAATATACACTATATTGCTTCAAAAATCACCTAATAAAAATCCACTGTTTTAACAGGATGCCACGCCCTTTTTCTGTTGCCTAAGCGGTGGTGCTTGCTATATAGTGCCAAGGCGTGCGTATGCTCGTGTGATATTTATTTTTAGCAAAGGGAATATTTATGTCCTATAATTTCACGGAAAAAGAACAAGCCATCTTGCGCATTGCGCAAGAAAATCTCCCTGACTCGGCCACGCCCTATGCTGACATAGCAAAAAGCGTTGGCGCAAGTGAAGAAGAAGTGCTTACACTATTGCAAAAATTAAAAGATGATGGAGCCATACGCCGCTTTGGTGCAAGTATTAAGCATCAAAAAACCGGCTGGAGCTTTAATGCCATGGTGGCCTGGGCTGTGAGCGAAGAAAATGCCGATGCTTTTGGTGATATCGCCGCAAAGTTTGAAAATATTTCACATTGCTATTTTCGCCCAAGCTCTGCCGAAGACTGGCCCTATACTCTTTACACCATGGTGCATGGACACAGCGAAGAAGAGTGTGAGCAGACCATTAATAAACTCAAAGCCGCAACCGGTGTAGAGGTTTGTGCTGCGCTTGAGAGTATTGAAGAATTTAAGAAAACTTCCATGACCTATTTTTAAGGATATATTATGCAAGACAAACAATCCCAAAATCTTTTTGAACGCGCCCAAGAACTTATCCCCGGCGGCGTTAACAGTCCCGTGCGTGCCTGCAAAAATGTAGACAGTATTCCACTTTTTATCAAAGAAGCTAAGGGCTGCGAGCTGACCGACGTTGATGGCAATTCATATATTGACTATGTACTTTCGTGGGGACCCATGATCTTGGGGCATGCTCATCCGGAGGTTACTGCTGCAGTAGCCGCTGCTGCTACGCGTGGTACTAGCTATGGCGCTCCATGTGAGGATGAAGTCTTGTTGGCTGAAGCCGTCATTAAGGCTTTACCCTCGGTGGAAATGGTGCGCATGGTCAATTCCGGCACCGAAGCCACCATGAGCGCTTTACGCCTTGCACGTGGCATTACCAAGCGTGATAAAGTTCTGAAATTTATTGGTTGCTATCATGGGCATGCCGATGCCTTCTTGGCGGCGGCCGGTTCTGGTATGGCAACATTTTCTATTCCCGGCACTCCCGGCGTTCCTAATGCAGTGGTGGCTGACACCTTGCTTGCTCGCTACAATGACCTGGATGCCGTGAAAGCACTTTTTGCCGCAGAAGGTGAGAATCTTGCGGCGGTAATTGTGGAGCCTGTGGCCGCCAATATGGGCCTCGTACCTCCCAAACCCGGATTTTTGGAAGGTCTGCGCGAATTATGCACAGCCCATGGTGCTCTGCTTATTTTTGATGAAGTAATCACCGGCTTCCGCCTTCGTCTTGGCGGAGCACAGGAATATTTTAATATTAGTCCGGATTTGACCACTTTTGGTAAAATCATTGGTGGCGGTCTGCCCGTGGGTGCCTATGGTGGCAAAAAAGAATATATGCAACGCGTAGCTCCATGCGGCGATGTTTACCAAGCCGGAACCCTATCCGGAAATCCGCTGGCCATGGCCGCCGGTCTTGCCACCCTAAAGGTGCTTTCCACTTGTGACTATGTGGCGCTAAGTGAACGCACGGCGGCTTTTGCCAAGGAAATGGAAAGCATTTTACAAAGCAAAGGACACACGGTGCGCGTGCCGGCCTTTGGCCCCATGTTCTGCCCCTTCTTCACCGAAGAAGAAGTGTGGGACTTTGATGCAGTAAAGCGTGCTGATTCTGCGAAGTTCACACGTTTTTATAAGGCCTTGCGTGCAGAGGGTATTTATATTGCACCGGCCTCCTTTGAAGCTGCCATGATGAGCTTTGTGCATAGCGATGCACATCTTGAGCGCACCCTAAGCATCATTAAAGATTTGCAATTCTAAACCATGCAGGGGCATGAATTTAAAAATATTGCCTGCTATGTGCTGAGTCAGCGCGGGCTAAAATTGGCACAGCTTTTGAGAGATTCCCTTTCAAAGGAGTCTCTTTGTGCTTTGCAAATTTTTATGCCCGAAAAAATGCAGGAAGAAGTGCATATTAAGGATGCGCAGAGCTTTAAAAGTCTGCCAAGTGCAGTGGCGACATCATTTAATATGCACGATGGGCATATTTTTATTTGCGCCACCGGCATTGCTGTGCGCTGCATTGCGCCGCATCTTGAGCACAAAAAAGATGACCCTGCGGTGGTGGTGTGTGATGAAAAAGGCCTTTTTGCCATCAGCCTGCTTTCCGGTCATTTTGGCGGCGGCAATTCTCTGGCAACGCAAGTGGCGAAGATTTTAGGCGGACAAGCCGTCATTACCACCGCCAGCGATGTGCATAATACTTTAGCTGTGGATATGCTTGCCAAAAAAAGCGGCTTTACCATCCTTGATTGGGAAAAAATTAAATTGTGCAATGGCGCCATACTTGATGGGGAGAGGTTGCAACTTTATGATCCCTTGAAGCTGATTAGTGGCATGGCAAAGCAGTCCTTTACGCTTGTAGATATTGAAAAAAATTCAGACTTGCCACGACTTGACCTTAGCAAGATAAGTGTTGGCGTGCATTGGCGTAAATTGCCTGAGCACGAAAATTTTTTGCGTATGACCTTGCCGGCATTGCATATGGGCATTGGGTGTAAGCGTGGCACCGACAAGCAAAGCATACTTGCGGCCATAGATCATTGCCTGACCTCGGCCAATCTTGAGAAAAAAGCGCTCGTTTCCTTGGCCTCAGTGGACATGAAAGCCGATGAGCTGGGCCTGCGAGAAGCCGCCCAAGAGCTTGGCATTCCAATTACTTTTTATCCCGCTGAAACGCTAGCCGAAGCGCCGTGCTTAACCCCTTCCGGCATGGCCGCCCAGCTCTTTGGGCTTGAAAATATTAGCGTCAGCGAAGGAGCAGCGCTCACCAGTGCCTTTTGTCACGGTGCAGGCGCAGAAGAAGTGAACCCCGAGAATATGAATGCCGATAGCGCCGCGCTTATTGTTCCCAAAATAAAATTTGAAGGCAAGGTTACTGTTGCCGTTGCCATTCCAGAACACCTTATCCCAAATACATAATAAAGGATTTTTATGTCTAAAAAATATGCAACTCTGTATGTTATTGGCCTTGGCCCCGGTGATAATTGCCTACTTACCCCGCTTGCCTTAAGGGCGCTTGAAGATTCACAAGTGCTGGTAGGCTATGGTCTCTATGTGGACATGGTGCCCCAAGACATTCGCAATCAAAAAGAAGTTATTGTTACTGGCATGCGCCACGAGCAAGAGCGATGCATGGCGGCCATCGAAAAAGCTAAAGAAGGGCAAAGCACCAGTATAGTATGCTCTGGAGATTCCGGTATTTATGGCATGTCCGGTCTTATTTTAGAGCTTTTGGATAAGGAAGGTTTGCTGGAAGAAATACCTGTAGAGGTCATCCCCGGCATTCCTGCAGTGTGCGGCGCCGCAGCTCTTTTGGGTGCACCGCTCATGCATGACTTTGCTTGCATTAGCCTTAGTGATTTACTCACTCCTTGGGAGCGCATTGAACAAAGACTGCATGCCGCCAGCAGTGCAGATTTCGTGCTCGCCCTTTATAATCCACGTTCGCGCGGTCGCAAAGAACTTTTGCAGGTAGCACTTGATATTATTAAGCAATATCGCTCGCCCGAAACTCCTATCGGCCTTGTGCGCAATGCCTATCGCGAAAATCAAGAGGTTCGTACCTTTACCCTTGGTGAATTTGACTATGAGCAAGCTGATATGCTTTCTATCCTTATGGTGGGCAATAGCAATAGTAAGCAGCTTGGAAAGTATATGGTTACTCCGCGCGGTTACAAAATTTAAGGAACATACTACTGAAATAACAGATTGCCCTTTTTGGAGACCTCTGCACAATTATATTCAACTATAAAATTTCATATAAAATAGTGAATTT
>CAYJHU010000066.1:0-5158 GCA_964369655.1 uncultured Desulfovibrionaceae bacterium
TGGGGAAAACTTTTGCTAGCGCCAAAAAGTTTTCCCCAAACCCCTTTCAAAACGCACTTTACACTTTTTTCTACGAAAAAAAGTTCCATAAGTTTTCACATAAAAACCCACACACCACATAAAATACTGTTATTAAAATAATTTTTGTTTGCGAAGCACATAAAAATCACGTGTAAAAAGTTTTTGAGGGTGGGGGAGGGAACTTTTTTCAAAAAGTTCCCTCCCCCAGAATTTTCTATTAAATTAGAATGCCGTGGATTTGAGTATGTCATTTTAATTTTTTTTTGGGGAAACTTTTTTGAAAAAAAGTTTCCCCAAAATAGACTTTGCTACCTATCTAAAAACACTTTCATGTCTTTTGGTGCTTTTACTGTGATGGTGCGTTCAAGCTTTTGTGAGCCTTTGGCGGGGACTTTGAGCGTCCAGATGAAGGTATTGTCAGGGCCTTTTTTAGCTTGTGGCTTATCGGTATAGCTTACTGACATTTTTTCATTTCCGAGTTGAGTTTGTGGCTCTTCTATGCGCACAGCAACTTCTTTGCTACGCTGATTTTGTACGGTGTATGTCCAATTCCAAGTATAGGTTTGTTCTTTTTGAATGATACCGTCTTGACCGCTTTTACGAATATTCTTTGCAATTTCAACATTAACTAAAGGATCTGCCCCGAAGAAGAGGGTGGTTTTTTTGCTGGTGGGTGCAAAAACGCCTTGGCCTACGCTTACGCCATCAAGCAGATAGTCTGCTTCGCCTTGCGGGAAGAAGGTGTTTTTGAAATCAAATTCAGCGCTAAGCCAAACCTGCGCGCTTTTGCCGTTTCTGCTATAGCTGGAAGGACGTGCCACACGCTCAAGGGCAATGCTAGCTTGTTGCTCGTGTAAAATAACATTGGTTTCACCTTCGGGGATGGTGAGGCTTTTTTGTATGCTCCAATTGGCAAGGGCGCTGTTTTCCGCAAAGGCAATGCCATCGCTTGTGGCTTTGTTCATGGCGGTGGGACTTGCCATCATCATGACTTCGGCATTACGAGCTTGTCTTTCGGGGCGCTCGCTGATGACCCAAGGCCTAATGGGGGCGGGGCTTTGCGCGTTACCTGCGGCAGTGCTGAGCTCAATTTGGGTGTTATTCCAGTCCATGTCGCTATTTTGTGTTATCTTTGCAATGAGTTGCACGTTGATGGTGTTTTGTGCAGAGTTTGCGCTGATGGTGTACATGGGAGTCCAGCTACTACCATTTAAGGTGTAGGAATACATGACATGTAGGGGGGCTTTATCTGCCAGAGGGCTGTCCACCACTACCACAAGTTTTTTGCTCATGGGAGTTTTGTCGGAAAGCTGGCTGATGAGATTTTTGATATTTTGCAACTCTCTTCTGGTGGAGGCTAGACGTGTTTCTATCATGGCAAGCTCCGGCAATACTTTTTCCATGGCAGCAACAGCTTCTTGCGCCGGCATTTCTACGATGGGGTTGTAGATGGCGTTGTTTTTGGAAATGAGCGCAGCAATGGAACCGGACAACGAATCAGCACGTGATTCAAGAGTAATGCGCAATTTTTCCTGTGTGCCCATGGGCTTAAATGGAGCGGCTAGCTCTGTGCTAAAGGCTCTGATGGTGCCCTGACTTTTGCCGTTGACCATGGGTAAGGTTAAGGTAATGTCAGTGGCATTTTTAGGGATGGGCAGTTCAAAAACTTTTTGCCCGTGGGCTTCCAAAAGGCGTACATTGCTTTGGGCAAAAACGCGTGCATTTTGCTGACTGAGCAAAACTTTATAGGGAACTGCAGGCATACCCATGTTGCTTTGTTCAAGTGAAGCTCCCTTAAATTCAGCAGCGGCAAAGCTTGCTTGTGTAAGGCCAAAAAAGGCTAAAAAACAAAATAATAGAGTTTTCTTCATAATATTTCCTGTTATTTTTTTTAATGTTAAACTATTTTATGGCCGCCAATCCAGTGAGCTACAACGCGACCGGGGAGGGTCTTTCCTTTAAAGGGGGTATTGCAGCTTTTGGAATGAATGGTGGATTCATTAACTTCCCAGACGGCAGTTGGGTCAAAAAGGAAAAAGTTCGCAGGGTCGTCAGGGGCAAAGGTGTTGATTGGCAAGGAGAAAATCTCGCCGGGGCGTGTGCTCCACAAACGCTGTAAATCAGCTTCGGTGAGTGTGCCTTCCTGTACCAGTTGCCATGTGAGGGACAGGGCAAGGTCAAGTCCGGTAAAGCCGTTGGGGGCTTCATCAAGGGGGCAGTCTTTTTCATGGGCGGCATGCGGTGCATGGTCGGTAATGAAGATATCAATGGTGCCATCTTTAACGGCGGCGCGCACGGCTTCTACGTCCTTGGGAGTGCGCAAGGGCGGGTTGACCTTGGCATAGGTTCCATAATTTTCAAGGGCAGTATCATCGAGCAAGAGATAGTGGGGGCAGGTTTCCGCCGTGACTTTTACGCCGCGCTCCTTGGCATAGCGTAATAAATCCACTACAGATTTGCATGAAACATGGGCAATATGCACGGGAAGATCTAAATATTCTGCCAGCAAAATATCACGCGCCGCATGCATGGCCTCGCCCACATCAGGCTGACCTTTAACGCCAATACGCCCGCTGGTGATACCTTCATTCATGTGCGCACCCTTGGCAAGGGAGGCATCTTCGCAGTGATCAATAACAATCATGTTTAGGTCAGAGGCATATTCCATAACGCGCCGCATAAGTTCAGTATTTTCCATGGAATGCCCGTCGTTGGAAATGGCCACGCAGCCGGCTTCTTTAAGTTCAGCCAGCGGAGCCATCTCTTTACCGAGCAGGCCTACAGTGGCTGCGCCTACAGGGTACACAAAAGGACCATGCGGGAAGGCACTTTTGGCTTTTTCAAGGATAAAGGTAGTGACGGCGGCCGAGTCGTTGACGGGCTTGGTATTGGCCATACACATGACAGCGCCAAAACCACCGTGTGCGGCGGCGCTCAGGCCTGAAGCTACGTCTTCCTTATATTCATAGCCAGGCTCGCGCAAGTGCACGTGAGCATCTATGAAGGAAGGAAAAAGAACAAGGCCGTCGGCATCAAAGACTTCAGCTTCAGCGGGGATGGGCTTGCCGTGGGGCATCATGGTGCGCACGCGTCCGTCTTGTACATGTACATCTACGGCGGCGCCTAAGTAACGAGCATTTTTTATACAAAGTAATTGTGACATAAAAATTCCTTATGTATTGAAGAGACGTTTTTTTGGGGGGGAGGCTTTTTGAAAAAAGCCTTCCCCCAGACCCCCTCGCAAAAACTTTTAATTGAATTTTCCTTGCGGAAAATTCTTTTGCTTTGTTAGGGATATTAAGTTTGTGCGCGAGATTGCTATAGTTATAACTTTATTCACTGCCACCCTTATAGTGGGCAAGTAAGTATAAGATAGCCATACGTGTGGCTACTCCGGCGCTTACTTGGTCGAGCACGAGGGCATTTTTAGCGTCAGCCACCTGCGCAGAAATTTCAAGGCCGCGGTTCATGGGGCCTGGGTGTAATACTACGGCATTAGGTTTTGCCATATCCACCAATTGCGGAGTAAGGCAATAGCGACGCGAATATTCTGCCAAGGATGGGAGTAAGCCTGCCTCTTGTCGTTCTAACTGTAGGCGCAAGCACATGATGGCATCAACGTCCTGCACGGCTTTGTGTAAATCATTATATATTTCAACCGGCCAAGTGCCAATACCTGCGGGGAGGAGCGTGCGCGGAGCGCAGACGCGAACCTTAACCCCAAGCATACTGAGCAGGTTGATATTGGAGCGTGCCACGCGGCTGTGTGCAACATCGCCTAAAATGAGTAAGGATTTTCCGATAAAGTTATCGCCCCAAACCTTGCGTAAAGAATAGCAATCAAGTAGGGCTTGGGTGGGGTGAGCGTGCCAGCCATCGCCGCCATTGACAATGCCGCAGGGCAAAAGCTCTGCAAGATATTGGGCCGCACCGGAGCTGGTGTGACGAATAACAATGACGTCGGGATGCATGGCCTGCAAGGTCAGCCCCGTATCTTTGAGGCTTTCACCTTTTTTTATGCTTGAACCACTTTTCCCGAGGGCAAATGTGTCGGCAGAAAGACGTTTGCCGGCCACATCAAAAGACATTTTTGTGCGTGTACTGTCTTCAGAAAAGAACAAAACCACGCTTTTGCCCTTGAGGGTGGGGACTTTTTTTACAGGGCGTTCATTGATTTCTTGAAAATTTGCCGCTAAATCTAGGATGGCTTTTACGTCATCTTTGCTAAGCTGTGTCACATCAAGTAAATCTTTGTGGCGCCATTGATAGGGGCTTTCACTCATAGTCTGCACCTTCCATTATGTTTGATAATAACTACTTTGCGCAATTTACTACGCAAGATTTTTTGAGATGTTTTTTTGTCAAAAAAAAGCATCATTTGCTGGGAAAAATTATGCAAATGATGCTTTTAGTTTATGTGTCGTCTTCCATTAAAGCAAGACGCTTAATGCGTACTTCTCGTAATTGTTTACGAGTGATAAGTACCATTTTTTCTTGCCGTAAGGAGTGAATGTCTTGAGCGTAAAACACACCACTTTGTGGATCTTCTGCTGTGAGCAAAGTCCGCAAGGCGGCGTCATTTTCCTCAAGCATTGTTGTTATCTGGGCTATCTCCGCCTCCAACTCCTTCTTGGTCTGCGGCAATAATTCGTCGTCTGACAGGTTTTTCATTTTTTTGCTCCGAAACGTTCTTTTTGATGTCAAAAGAGGGTAGGGCATTGTAAAGATTCCAAAACTGTGGATATAAATCTGTCATGATACCGGGATTACTTAACTTAATGTGTGGTCTTGCCGCGCCGGCCAATGCAAAAGCAAGGGCAAAAGCTGGGGTGCTGGCAGTAAAGACCATGTCAGGATCGCGGTTCTGACGTGATACGGCAAGGGTTGCGCCGTCTTCCACATATTCAAAGCCCAAATAATTGAAGAAAGCTTCCATTTCTTCAAGGGGGGCCGTGCTAGGAAGGACTATAAGCTTTTTCCCCATATGACGTAAAGCAATTATATAGCTTAAGCTGGCATAAAGAGGGATAAAACGCGCGTCTTGCAAGAGAGCAGAGTCAGGTAATTCTAATTTTTCAAGTATGTTATCTTCTTCAAACTCATTTTCATCTTCGTCAATTTCTTCAGATTCTGCAAG
>CAYJHU010000066.1:5258-7445 GCA_964369655.1 uncultured Desulfovibrionaceae bacterium
TTCATTTTGCTGAGCCAAGGCCGCAAGTTTTTGGAGTACGCTTGCAGGAGTTTCATGGCTGGTGGTGATGCTGTCTTTTTCAATATTTATTTCAATTTCAAGAGCTTTGAAGAATTCTTCAATATGCTTTGCCACATCGCACGTGGGCCATAAACCGTTAAGCTGTACCTTACCACCAAGGCAAAGGGGCAGAGCAAGAATGTAGGCCGCAAATTGCAAGTCCATGCCAAGCTCAGGTTCTTTTGGTGCGCTAATGGCCGAAGGGGTGACAGCGACGGTATCGCCCTCAAGGTGTACCAAGGCTTTGCAAGGCGTAAGCACAGCAAGAGCTTCTTCAATGATGGCAGATTTTTGTGGGTGTTCTGCAAGATTGAAATGCATGGGGTTTTCCCAAAATGGCGCGGCCAATAAAAGACCCAGCACGAAATCCGCCGGCACATCGGCAGGGATGGTTACGGAAGAGGAAAAAATGCCTGAGCATTCAAGACGGATTGGGAAGCCGGAAGTTCCCGGCATAACATTGCTTAAGCGTGCGCCAAGCTGTGGCAAGAATGTGCGTATTGCCGTTAAATCTGCTTCTTTTAAGGAAGATTCACCGGTAAACTTTGCCCTCGTGTTTTGGCTTACATAATGTCCAAGTAAGAGGAAGAAGTTTAATATGTCATTACCCACATAGATAACTTTATCGGGTAAGGACAGACCGCCACCGGCACGCGAAATAAGCGTTCCGTTGTCATCCCAAGCAAGGGAAGTGGCGCATTGGTTAAACATCTTGATGCATTCTACAGTGGAATCATCAAGTAAGCTTGGAGTCATTTGACAGGCAGAACCACTGGCGCCGGCAAGGGCAAGGAAGAGGCGTGAACGACGACTGACCAGCGGAGCTTGCATGCGAATATCCACCGGAAGATGCGGAGGAGCAAGGTTAAAGCCGGTGCGCTTGGACATGCCTTCCTCTGGCTTAGCTGAGAAGGTAATTTCCTGAAATAGATTAAAGAGCTGATGAATGATGCGCGGATCGCGAGTCATTTGCGTTGCGGCTTTTTCCCATGAGGCGCGCAATTCTTTTTCTTCGCGCGATTCGAGCTTGCCGGTTTTTGCACTCATTTTTTCTAAGATATTGGAGCGGCGCGCCAGCATTTTGAGCACGTCTTTATCCATATTCATAATGGTTTCGCGCAAGGGAGGGCGTTTGTCGCCGCGGCGACCATCACGTCCGTCACGACCATCACGTCCGTCACGTCCCATGGGGCTACGCGCACGGTCGTCATTGCCATAGCGGCGGCGTGCTTGACCATCATGCGAATCAAAATGCGATCTTTCGCCGGATTCTAGGCTGTGCTCGTGTGCAGGGCGCTCACTGCGTTCAGAGTATTCACCCTGTTCGGAATGTTCAGAATGTCCGGCAAAGTTTTCGCCGCCATCTTGAGCTTCGTTGTGAGTGAAGTGCTCGGCACGGGCTTCCATGTTTTCAAAGGAAGTATTATCGCTCTGCTCGTTATGGCCTTCAAAATGAGCATGATTTTGTGGCTCACGCTGTGTATAAGCGGAGTCGTGTGCCGAACTTTGCTCTTCAAAACGAGGTCTTCTGTGTTCAGAGTCTTTAAAGCTTGGGCGGTCGCGTCTATCATCGGCATAGCGGTCGCGCGGCCTTCTGTCTCTGTCTTCGTGCTTTTGGAAACTTGGACGCTCTCTATTGCGATCTCTATCGTTAAAAGATGGGCGTGCATCTCTGTCGCCGTAGCTTCCGCGCTCTTTGAAATTTTGGCGTGGACGATTTTGGGAATAGTCGGAATTATAGCGGTCGCGTGACTCTCTACCTTGTTCGTCATTGAAGCGTGGGCGTCTTGGACCATCGTCAAAGCGTGGGCGCCTTGAGCCTTCATCCCTGCGGCCAGAAGGTTGGCGATCTCTGTCAAATGGACGATCAGAAAAGCTTTTGCGTTCCCTAGGCTTAAAGTCAGAACCTCTACCGTCTCTATTTTCAAAATTTCTTGAATCAGGACGGGAATCAAAGCGGCGTGGTGGTCTGCCTTCGTTGTCGCGGTGTTCAGATTGATAGGGGCGGCGCTCTGGTCTTCTGTCTTGGCGGTCTTCAGAACCGAAAGGACGCGGACTTCTGCGCGGGGAAAAATCATTGCGGTCGTTACGATCATTACGATTAAAGCGGTCGTTACGATCGTTACG
>CAYJHU010000066.1:7545-9954 GCA_964369655.1 uncultured Desulfovibrionaceae bacterium
TCATGGCGAGGTCTGTCAAAACTCCCGAAGGAATCTCTTTCTCGCTTTTGATGAGTAGGGCGAAAATCGCGATCTGAAGAGTGGCGATTTGGGCGCTCACCCGTGCTTTGTCTATCGCGATCATCACGTTGATCATGATTTTTCATACCAGCACCTTTAAAATTTCCACGCGGGCGTAGTTTTGGGGGCATTCTTTTTTTACCGTCAAAGGATTTTTTGTCATCATCCCCATTAAATGTGTCATTGTCTTCTCTTTTCTTTAGCCAAGCGCTTTTGGGCCGCGAGTGCTTAGGTGTGTACTTTTCCATGATCTGTCCCTATGTGATTGTAAATGTTAAACCAACATGTCAAGGTATGCGCATATCTTCAACAGGAAGTTTTTGCTTTGGCACTTAATTCTCTTGCATGCAAGCCCCCTTTAGCGCGAATAGTTATTATGTGCAAGCCTTAAAATACGTATTTCGGGCACAAGTGATTGTGATAAAAATCACAATAATAGAGGCGGTTTTTAATAAAGTTTATTAATACAGCTTTATAGAGCGAATTGACTTTTAGTTGAAAATTTTTTCAGTAAAAGATGCTTTGACCACTGTACAATGAAATCTACTTTTGCTATAATTGAATCACGGAATAGTATTGTAGCGCTTTTTTTAAGTATTCCAGCCATGCTGTCTGTGTATTGTATACAGTAACTTGGTAGCCTTCAGAAAATAGACTTTTAACAAAATAAATTTTCTGCCCCACACTTCTTTGAACGAATGTGGAGCTTGTGAAAAAAAATACAAATTGCTTGACATGTTTTGAGTGTGTTGGTATTAATAAATCGACAGTTGTTTTTTTAGTTACAAGTAACATTTTTTCAGCCTTAGTTTTGCATTACGAGCCTTATTTGTTTGATGTTTTATGCGGTTTTAGCTTAATGCCTGATGGATTTTTGTTTCATTGTGGTGGAGCTCATAAAAGGCCGGAACAGATTAGCCGACCTTTTTAGGTTCCATCGGGTGAGAGTGTTTTTACCCGGTTTAAGATGGATTTATCTGTAACAACATTATAAGCTGGAGGATGCATATGCCAACTTACGTCGATCCAACAAAATGCGACGGCTGCAAGGGTGGAGAAAAAACCGCTTGCATGTATATTTGCCCCAATGATCTTATGATTCTTGATCCTGACGAAATGAAAGCCTACAACCAAGAACCGGATGCTTGCTGGGAATGTTATTCCTGTGTAAAGATTTGTCCACAAGGCGCAATCACTGCTCGTCCTTACGCAGACTTTGCTCCTATGGGCGGAACATGTATCCCCATGCGCTCTGCTGACTCCATTATGTGGACTGTAAAGTTCCGTAATGGTAACGTAAAACGTTTCAAATTCCCCATTCGTACCACCCCTGAAGGTTCTATCAAACCTTTTGAGGGCTATGGTGAGCCTCAAAACCTTGAAGATGAACTTTTGTACACCGAAACCGCTTTGGTAGCTCCAAAGGTTTTCAATACAGAAGCCACCGTCATTGCTGAAGCTGACAAAGTAGCCACTGAAATGGAACACGGCCGCTAGGCAGTGCTTGCGTATAATTTACGAAACGAATGTAAGGAGATATTGTTATGCCAATGATTCCCATTAAAGAAAGTGTAAAGGGCGTTCCTATTGCTGAGCCTGTAATAAAAGAGCATGAAGTTGACTTACTTATGGTAGGCGGCGGTATGGGCTGTTGTGGTACGGCTGTTGAAGCTGTACGCTGGGCCGACAAATTTGCCCCTGACTTAAGAATTATGTTGTTGGATAAAGCTACTCTTGAGCGTTCCGGCGCTGTGGCTCAGGGCCTTTCCGCTATTAATACCTATCTTGGTAAGAACGATGCCGACGACTATGTGCGTATGGTACGTACTGACCTTATGGGTATTGTACGCGAAGACCTTATCTTTGACCTTGGCCGTCACGTGGACGACTCTGTACACCTTTTTGAAGATTGGGGATTACCCTGCTGGATTAAAGATGAGCATGGCCATAACTTAGATGGTGCTGCTGCTAAAGCTGCTGGCAAGAGCTTGCGTAATGGTGATGATCCTGTGCGCTCCGGCCGCTGGCAAATCATGATTAACGGTGAGTCCTACAAATGTATCGTCGCAGAAGCTGCTAAAAACGTTCTTGGTGAAGAACGTATTATGGAACGTATTTTCATAGTGAAGCTTTTGCTTGATGATAAGATTGAAAACCGCATAGCCGGTGCTGTAGGCTTTAACCTTCGTGACAACGAAGTACATATTTTCAAGACCAATGCCATGGTTGTGGCTGCTGGCGGTGCGGTAAACGTATATCGTCCTCGCTCAACCGGTGAAGGTCTTGGCCGTGCTTGGTATCCTGTATGGAACTCCGGTTCTACCTACACCATGTGCGCACAAGTTGGCG
>CAYJHU010000067.1:0-9942 GCA_964369655.1 uncultured Desulfovibrionaceae bacterium
CTTACACGCGAAACCATGGCCTTGCATAAGACTTATGGCATTAATCCTGCCAGCGGCTGTGTACCCATGCTTGTACAGCTACCTGTATTCTTCGGATTATACCAAGCATTACTCACATCCATTGAGTTGCGCGGCGCATCTTTCATTGAATATTTTCCTGGTACCGATATTATTTGGCTTGCAGACTTGTCACAGTCTGACCCCTTCTATATCACTCCCATACTCATGGGTATAAGCATGTACCTTATGCAGAAAATGAGCCCTGCCATGGGTGACCCCATGCAACAAAAAATCATGATGTTCCTGCCACTTATCTTTACCGTAATGTTCCTAAGCTTCCCCTCCGGATTGGTATTGTACTGGCTTGTGAACAACCTCTTGTCCATGTTGCAACAATGGTTGCTTCTCAAGAGAAACAAGGCATAATCAACGTAAAATAATAGGAATAAATATGGACAGTTTTAAAGAATTTACCGGGAAAAACCTCGATGACGCCATTGGCGAAGCATGTGCCTATTTTGATACCACACGCGAACGCCTCGAGATAGATATTGTCCAAGATTCAAAGTCCGGCATTTTTGGGCTAGTGGGTGCGCGTAAAGCCGTAATTCGTGCCAAACGTGTGCAATTGCGCACTGCTGTTGATGATATTTTGGGACGCAGTAAAAAAAGCAATGCGCAAAAAGCCGATGCTAAAGAAGCCCAAAAAGAACAGCAAAATACAGAAGAACTTCAAAACAAAGAAGAAGCAAAAAGTGCTGAAACTTTAAAAGAGTCCACTCCTGAAGAGGCTCAACCTACTGAATCTGAAAAGAAAAGTAAGAATGTAGAGAAAAAACAGCAGGAACGTGCTCCAAAGCCACGCGCTGAAAAAGCAAAACCACAGCCTAAAGTAGCTGAAATCGATGCTAGTGATGCTGTAGAACAAGAAAATAAAGACCCCAAAGAGCAAAAAGAGCAAAATAATGGGGCCCGTAAGGAGCGCCATAAACCGGCTCAAGGCAAAAATCAGCGCAAAACACAGCCCGCACAGCCAAAGTCAAAAGCGGCAGCTCCGGCTCCTATGGACGATATGGGCGGCTTTGACGATGTGGAAGAAGTGGAAAATGTACCGCGCATCCCCATTGAAGATTTGGACCAAGAAAAACTTAAGGCCGTGAGCCTTGAGGCCGTCAACAAGCTTACCCGTCTCGTGGTGGGTGATGTGCCCATGAATATGGAAGTAGCCGAAGGACGCGTGCATATTCATCTTGATTGTGACGAAAATTCTGGATTGCTCATTGGGCGTGAAGGTCAAACCCTTTCTGCTCTGCAATATATTACCTCGCGCATTGTTTCTCGTGCCATGCAGGCAGGAGTGCGTGTGCAATTGGACGCTGGCGACTATCGCACCAGACAAGATGAAAAACTCAGCGACCTTGCATTGATGCTGGCAGAAAAAGTACGTAATTCTGGCAAGCCTCATTCCACACGTCCCTTGTCGTCTTATCACAGACGCATTGTGCATGTGGCCTTGCAAGACGCCACAGATTTACATACTCGCAGTTCCGGCGATGGCCCCTTAAAGCGTGTGATAATTCAGCGTAAACGGCCTAATAGTTAAAAAATTAAGCTTATGCTTCATGATGATACCATAGCCGCCATAGCAAGCCCGCTGGGAAGCGGCGGCATTGGTATTGTGCGCATTTCAGGCGCTGATGCCAAGACAATCTTGCGCAAAGTTTTTTCACCAGCTAAACAGGATTTTACAGATTTTCGCCCTTGGACGCTACATCGCGGACGCTTTGTGGACGAAGCAGGCCATAGCCTTGACGATGTGCTGGCAGTTTTTATGCCGGGGCCGCGCACCTTTACCGGTGAAGATGTGGCAGAAATTCATTGCCACGGCGGGCAAACCCTCATGGCAACTCTTTTGGAACACATTATTCGCCAAGAGGGAGTACGCCTTGCCGAACGCGGAGAATTTTCTCGCCGCGCCCTGCTCAACGGCCGTATGGACCTAACACAAGCCGAAGCTGTAGCAGAAATGATTAGCGCCAAAAGCAAGGCCGCCTTACATCTTGGCTCAGCCAAGCTTGAGGGACTGCTAGGCAAAAAAGTATTAGAGCTACGCGAAAAGCTCGAAAATTTACGCATGCACCTCTGTGTCGCTCTGGACTTTCCAGATGAAGAAGTAGAATGCCTTGCCCCAAGCGAATTTGCAAAAGTAGTACAGCAGGTTCGCCAAAGCGTAGAAGAATTACTCAGTGCCTACAACCGCTCACGCCCGTGGCAAGAGGGAGTCAGCGTAGTGCTGGCAGGTGCGGTCAATGCCGGAAAATCCTCAACTCTTAATGCTTTGCTTGGCTATCAGCGGGCATTGGTAACCGATATTCCCGGTACCACACGAGATTTTTTGGAAGAAGGACTCAGCATTGACGGACTTACCATTAAACTCATTGATACCGCCGGCTTGCGTGAAGCACTTGATAAAGTAGAGCAACTCGGTATAGCTCAAAGTCGTGCACGTATTGCCGAAGCCGAAGCCGTGCTTCTGCTTCTTGATGGAAGCCTTGGCGAAGATGGCGCCTTGCAACTTGGGGATGAAGGCTTTACGCTGGCTGAAAATGCTCGCACCTTATTGGTTTGGAATAAGTGTGATGTGGCCCCGCAAGCGCAACTTCCCAAAAAATGGCAACATTTAGCGGAAAAATGTGTATGCATCAGCGCTAAAAATGGGCATGGTATTGAAGAGCTATGTGCGGCCATTAAAAATTTAGTTTTGCAAGGGCATGATGATGAAGTTAAGGCCGGACATGTGGTACCAAACATGCGTCAAGCCGAACTTTTACGCGAAGCCGCAGAAGAATTACAACTGCTTGAAGCAGACATTGACTTAGCCATGCCCTATGATATTTGTGCTGTGCGCCTTGATGCGGCAGTAAATCTTTTGGGGCAAATCACCGGACTTGATACGCCCGATGAGCTTTTGGATAAAATTTTTGCAACCTTTTGCATAGGAAAATAGCACGCATTTATGCTGGTCGAACACTACAAACGCAAACTCTCTAAGGATGAAATCAATGCCCTCCCCATAGCACGCTATGAGGGAGAAATTGTGCTTATCCAAGATAAAGAGACCTTGTTGTCTGCCATAGCGGCTCTGCAAGAGGAGCGTGTGCTTGGCTTTGATACCGAAACAAAGCCTTCTTTTCGCAAAGGGCAACTCAATGACCCTGCGCTGGTGCAAATTGCCGGCGAAGAAATCGTCTACCTCGTTCAGCTTCTCCACGTGCCCTTTGATGACGCATTGGCATCACTACTTGCTAACCCAGACATTCTCAAAGTTGGCGTTAGCATCTTTGAAGATATGCGCGAATTACAAAAGCTTCACAGTTTTGAACCCGGCGGCATAGTAGACCTTGGCAATGTAGCCCGTACCCACAATATTGAAACCCAAGGCCTGCGCAACCTTGCCGCAAACTTTTTTGACTATCGCATCACCAAAGGCCCCCAATGCTCCAATTGGTCAGCACAAGTACTCTCAGAAAGGCAAATCTCCTACGCTGCCACCGACGCTTGGATTGGACGCAAAGTCTTCATGCGTATGCAAGAGCTAGATTTAGTTTAGCATTTTTTTAAGTGAAGGGATTTTTTAATTCCTGAATATTACATTTTCTTTTTCACTCTCCTTAGCAAAGTAACCGACACTTTATTTTAATCCCTTTACAGGGGGAGTTCCAATCACAATAAATAATTTCACAAATTAAGGAGTTAACATGAACAACAAAGTATTAAAATCTTCTTCTCGTATTCTTGGTGCCATATGTATTTGTTTCATGGTTCTTGCTTTTGCAAAAGCACATACAGCACACGCCGCGGTTGATACTGCAAAAGTGGCTAAGTATGCTCAAGCTGTAAACAAAATGGTAGACAAGTTTGACCCTAGCGCTCAAGGTATCCTCGAAGCGAAAGATCTTTATTTCAAAATGTTTACAGCGACAGATTCACCAGAAACCCGCGACGAAGCTTTTTTCGTTTTTTTTAATTATTATGAAGGAGTCCAGCAATCTTATAAGTGGATGCCTTATTATGAAAACTTTTCGGAAAGAAATAAAGGTGATCTTGCCAAGGCCAAAACATACTTTGCTAAATATGGACTAACTGCCACTTATGTGGAAGGTTCTTATTACCCTACAACAGATTATAAATATCTTTTTGACACCTTCGGAAACATCGTATCGCCATTGACCAAGGATTGCTTGGATTATCTTAGTCCGGAGACTGCATTATATGCTCGCGAGTTTCCTGATTTATCATGGACATTTTTTGAATCTGACAACCCCTCTTCTTCTGAGATAGTTAAAGTTGCTGAAATTTTTCGACAAAAAGTTCTTCAAGGAGATCACGTTCTTAGAAGAAAACCTACTGGTGGCTTCGGCTCAGCAGTAGGAAGAAAACTAGCTTACATGTTTACTAGTTATTTTAGATATTTCGATCGACAAGGAATATATGGTGCAGACGGGGTTCTGCGTCCTGAGCTAAAAAAATCTTATGAGCAATTTCTTAAAGAAAATACAGACTTTACATATTATGCCAGCGTTAAAGCTCTCTATGATCTGTTTGAACAAAATAACTTTACGTCCTCTACCAATGGTTTAGAATGGAAAGTTCATAACTTAATAGATAGCACGACTGAGCCTATGTGGAAGCATCGCTAGCAGAGTTTTATTGGCTATAAACAACTTACTTTCATAAGCTTTCAATTTTTTGAAAAAGATATGGGGGAAACTTTTTTTCATAAAGTTTCCCCCAATAAAAATAACTTAGCTTAAAAGCACTACACCTACAGCCACTACTGTTATGCAGGCGTGATATTAAGAATATCCAGCGCGGCAATTTCCTCTTCGGCTACGCGTGCGGCTTCAGCCATAATTTTACCTTCGCTTTCCTTCCATGAATGCAGGATTTGATTTTTGAATTCTGCGCCAAAGGCTTTGAGCTGATCGTCGCAAAGCTTTACAAGGCGTGCTTCACTAAAGAGTTTTTTGCGTAAAAGACCGGGCACTGGCACATAAAGAATTTTATCCACCACCCATTTGTCAAGATTAAAAACTTTCATGAGCACAAGCCCGCTGACTCCAAGAATGGTGGCGGTTATGGGCGCACCTGAGGCGGCTAAGGCGGCAAGGCCGGGCGCGGCAACCATGGTTGCCATTTCTGCGGCATTACGATCTTGACTTAGCGTTGATTTACCAAGGCTTTGGGCCATATTGGCAATAAAGTCGTGCATGGCAAGGGCAAGCCACGTATGCTCGAGGCGCTCTGGCACAATAGGGATGCCCTTTTCATGAAACCAGTCTTTAAGCTCAGCGCGGCAAGCCTCTACAATTTGTCGTCCCATGCGTGTCATGGCTGAATCCAGCAAGCCTTGCACGCGATCTTTTTCTTCTACAAGATTTTTGCCAATACCTTCCATGAGTTGCAAGAGTGAACCGCCATGCTCGCGATAGCGACGAAATTCCGGTAAAAGCACCACATCGCGCAAAAATTCACCCATGTCTTGCATCAAAATTTCCGAGCCATTTTCGAGAATACGCGTAATGGCGCGGCGCAAGATGCGCTCTTGCATAAAGCTTGGTAATTCTTCTTGCAGGGCTTTGCGACCTTCACGCAAATGCATGGCTAGCATATTGTACTGAGCCAGCCCCTTGGCAATGTCGGCATAAGGCTCATCACCCATGAGGATTTTAATATCTGCCCCCAGCACGCTTTGCACTACATCTGTCACAAAGGGCCACGCTGAGCTACCACCGGTAAGCAATATCAAAGGCTTATTAGCAAAGGGAGATGCAAAATCTATTTTTTTGTCACCCTGCTCTGCGGAAGATTCTTGAACTTGCGCGGCGCTGTGGCGTAAGCTATTGCATGCCTCGTAAAAAAGCTCTTCAAACCAAGATACAAGATCCACCTGCTTGCCTTGCAAGAGTCCTTGTCCATGCCGTGAAAGCCCTGCTCGCAAGCCGTGCTCCTGCAAAGATTGCAAAAATGTCGTACTTGCCACGTATTTTCCGGCGCGCTCTAAAAATGCTTCCCAAGTGAAATTTTCTATATACGCAGAAGACTCAACACTTTTTTTGCCATCAAAGTATGACCAGCGCACGCGCACAGTCAGCGCCTTGCTACGGTTAACCTGCATGGCCGCAGAAAATTCTTCTTTGGCACGGCGGCAAGCCACCCAATGTACATAATAATCATTGCCTTCTTTGTGCAATCTTTTTTCAAGGCCGGGATTATACTCTAGCAATATTTGATAAAATAAATCATCAAAAAGTCGCCCGCCGTAAAGCATATCACCATGGCGGCTCAGCACATCGGCGCGTCGTAAATAGGCAAAATCACATGTACCGCCGCCAAAATCCACGGTAATTACACCCTTGGCTGCCACCGAAGGAGGCAAGGCGCCACTGGCAATGTAGTGTAAAAGTGCGCCCACAGGCTCACGCAAAAATTGCGCATGTTCCCAGCCAGTACTTTGCAAACATTGACGCAAAACTTGTTGATAGTGATTTTCGGCTTGTGAAGGAATACCAACCAAAAGATGCTCGCCAAACTCTAGACCTTCACGCAAAAGGCGTAAAAAATCAAGCATACACTCTCTAGCTTCTGCCTGTACGGCAATGTCCGGCTTAAACTGCGAGCGCAAGCTATAGCCGGCCCGTTCCGCTTCGCTGGCCTCACCAAATTCATATTCAGCGGCCGCACCAATAAGGAAAGGCTCACCATCATTATAGAGTACCAAAGTGGGGATGGCTCCCCCAAGGGCAGGATTATGCCACCGCTCCGGCTTAACAACCTTCACCGGCTGAATGCCGCCATTTTCCGCGGCTTGCGCATGACATGAGGCTATGCAGGTATTGCTGGTGCCAAGATCCATGGCTATGACAGTATTTGTTTTTTGCATATTATTTCCTCACCTTGCGCACTGTACCCTTGCGAATAAGCAGGCCCTGCTCAAAAACAGGCGGCTCATCCACATAGCAAGCATCGCCCACGCCAATGTGCCCCAAAATGGTATAACGCTCGCCCATATCCTCTGACCAAATAAGCGCCCCCTCTTCACGCGTAGCCTCAATGCCAAGGCGAAGTAAGCGCGATTCCAGCCAATCCTTACGAGCTTCTGGCAGCTCTCCAGCCAAGGAATACAGCTCCACCCCAACCTTTTGCCAAGCAGCTTTGGTAGGGTCATTTTTTAGGGCAATATTTTCTTGTAATAACGGCCCCATGCGGCTGGCCCCTGCCCACCATTGGCGCACAGCCATGGCAAGCTTTTCTTCAAAATCTTGATGGTCAAAGGCCAAGGGACGTTTTAAGAGTAGGCTTAGTACAAAGCAGAATAGCAAAACTCCGTATATATTAGTAAAAAATGGAAGAACCAAGCCTTTTTGCAAAAAAGCACCCACAGCTTGCACAAGATGCACAATGCCTATTTTTGCCCCAAAAAAATCACGCACCACCGCCAAAACCAGCACCACCAGCCACGTCATACCGGCCAGCTTAGTAAAGCGCTTCCAGCGATATTTTTTCCCAAAAATTCTTATATTTCCGTCGCTTCTGCCTTGCACCAAATATTCTGTCAGCCAGAGCAAAGCCATGGCTCCCATAAGGCCGCACAAGGCCACAAGCCCGCTTCCCTGATATGCTTGGTATGTAAGCTCCGTTGCTTTTTCAGAACTTGCAAACAAGCCTTCGCCAAAGAGCGCTTGCCCAAGTGCTGTACCAAACAAAAGCCCAAGGATAGCCACCGCCGCCGAACGCCATGCACTAAAAGGTGATATTTTGCGGATATTTGGCACAAGCAAAGGAGGTAGCATCTCGCGCCACACATCCTCATGCTCAAGAGAATCTGTCATATTTGTCGCATCTGAGGGAGCACACTCGCGCATAAGCTTTTCAACAAGTCTTTGTCTTGTATCGAAAATACGCCCCTGCAAATCACGCTCTTGGGGTTCGGTCGGCAAATTTTGTGTTGCCACCTCCATAAGCTGCGTATAATCAGGCTCACAAAGTTTATTTTCTATGCTCATGGCAGTCCTCAATTTGGAGTGATGGTAGTGATGATTTTGTTTTTCCTCGCGGAAATTTTTTGCTTCAGTCTATAACCTACAGTTCCTTATTGAACATTTATCTTAAATTATCCTTAACAGCTTAGTGTCATACTCTAAAAAGGCGACGTTTCTTACAAGCAGGTTACCTATTTTCAGCGAATCCTTAAACACTTGCAGTTCGCTCAAAATGGGTAACATGCGAGGAAAGCGAAGTTTTTTTACGTAGGGAGTGTATACAGACATACATGACCGCAGACCGACCCAACGGGCGCACAAGGTGCGTTTATGTTAGGTGAGCCTGCGAACCTTACATAAATCGAGAGCAACGCAAAAAACAAGCTTGACGAAGCAGGTTAGCTATTTTCAGCGAACTGTAACTTCTTCTGGGTAAATACTCTCCATCCTCGCCTTAAAAAGCGCAAACTCACCGGCATGAATAGCCGCACGCGCACGTCGCACCGTATCAAGAAAATATGTCAAATTATGTAAAGAATTCAGCCTATACGCCAAGAGCTCATGGCTCACATAAAGATGGCGCAAATACGCACGGCTAAAGGTTCTACACGTATAACAATTACAATTTGGGTCAAGGCTGGTATCATCCTCAGAAAATTCTTTGCGCTTAATATTTATTTTTCCGAGCGAAGTGTACAATGTCCCATTGCGCGCATTGCGCGTTGGCAAAACGCAATCAAACATATCAATGCCGGCATCAATGCCATTGACTATGTCCAATGGAGTGCCCACGCCCATAAGATAGCGCGGTTTATCTTCTGGCAGTAAGGGCGCTGTATAATAAAGAAATTCATTAAGAATCTCCTTGCTTTCGCCCACAGAAAGACCGCCAATGGCAAAGCCATCAAAGTCAAGGCCACATAGCTCTTCCACAGAGCGCTTTCGCAAATCTTTATAAAATCCGCCCTGCGTAATGGCAAAAAGCAAATTAGCCGCCGTACCCTTAGGATAGGCCTCACGCGCACGCTTTGCCCAGCGTGTGGTTAAGGCCAAAGATTTTTCAGTATATTCATAATCAGCGCCAAAGGCCACGCATTCATCCAGCACCATCATGATGTCTGAATTAAGATTGCGCTGAATTTTAATGACATTTTCGGGAGTAAAAAAGTGCTTAGAGCCATCAATATGCGAGCGAAATTCCACACCCTCTTCGCTGATTTTACGCAAATCATTAAGGCTAAAAACTTGGAATCCACCGCTATCGGTAAGGATGGGCTTATCCCACGCATTAAAGCCATGCAGGCCGCCGCGACGCGCGACCAATTCATCACCGGGGCGCAAATAAAGGTGGTAGGTGTTGCCGAGAATTATTTCCGCTTGCATGGCGTGTAAATCATCGGGGGCAATGGCCTTCACCGAGCCCACCGTACCTACGGGCATAAAGATGGGGGTGGTGATGGTTCCGTGAGCAGTGTGCAAAGTGCCGGTACGTGCATTACCGTCTTTAGCTGTGAGTGTAAAAGTCTTGTTCATCCAATATATATAAGATGTGTTGGGAAAATAGGCAAGAGAGGGCTTTGCAGCTATAAATACAAAGCCCTTTCTTTTTGATTATAATTTTTGAGGAGGGAACACAATTTTCTCACTTGGGAGGCTCTGCCTCCCAAACCCACCGCCAAAGGGGTTAAACCCCTTTGGAAACCCAAATGCGTTCATTTTAAGCAAGCTTAAAATGAACGAGCACAACTTCTTAAATCATTAAATCATACATTCATCGAGTAAATATGGTATACGAATTTTTTGTAAGAAAAATTCGAGTGAAAAGTTCCTTCCCCCTAAAGAAAATAATTAATCCGCACTTCCGTTTATTTTTGACTGCCCTTTTGCAACAGTCCCATTT
>CAYJHU010000068.1:0-9847 GCA_964369655.1 uncultured Desulfovibrionaceae bacterium
CTGACGATGCGAGATGGAAAAAGATGAAGACGCCAAAAGCGCATAAAAGTATTACCGAGAACACCATAGCTAACTAAAGGCAATAAGCATAAATCCGCTTAAGATTTTTAATCGAGTTTTTGAAGCTTTACACGCAGCCCTTCACGGCTAATGCCAAGCGCCTTGGCGGTACGAGATTTATTTTCTTCCAAATGCTCCATAACTTTTTTGATATACACACTTTCCATTTCATGCAAGGTGGGGATTTTTTCAGAAAAATTAAAAAAGTTTTCTTGCACGTCGCCACTTGTACTCTGCACATCCTGTCCATAAAAATCATCACGCAGACTTTTATGTAAGCCCTCTCTTATGGGAGCAGAAAGATTTTCAGGGATAATACTTGGTCCACTGCTTAAAAGCGAAGCACGCTCTAACTCATTGGCCAGCTCACGCACATTACCTGGCCAAGAATATTGCTCAAGAAGCTTCATAGCTTCAGGACTCATTTGAGTAATCGCATGAGGATTTTGCTGAGTATAGTGACTGTAAATATGCTTTACAAGCAATGGGATATCTTCATGTCTTGCACGCAAAGGCGGAATGTGCACTTGCATAACATTAAGCCTGTAAAACAAATCTTCACGAAAACTGCGCTCTTTAATGCTTTGCTCTAAATTTTTGCAAGTGGCCGCCATAATACGCACATCGATGGGAATAGCTTTACGCCCGCCAATGCGCTCCACTTCTCCGCTTTCTACAACGTGCAACAATTTTGCCTGACTTTCCATTGGCATATCACCAATTTCATCCAAAAATATTGTCCCACCATTGGCTTGCTCAAAACGCCCAATGCGCTCCTTTACACCTGAGGCAACACCCACTTCAATGCCAAAAAGTTCGCTCTCAAGCAAAGTTGCCGGGATGGCGGCGCAATTGATGATAACAAAAGGCTTATGCGCTCTTGTACTCAAAAAATGAATATGCCGCGCAAAAAGACTCTTGCCTGTGCCTGTTTCGCCGGTGAATAAAAGGGTACAATCCACCGTGGCTGCGCGCTCTACTTGCTGTAAAACCGGCAACATAGTCGGAGCTTGAGAAACATGCATAAAGGATTTTTCTTTAGAAACTTTTTTCTTAAGCTCCCCGCGTAATTGAGTATTTTCATCAATGAGCTTATCTTGATGACTTAAAAGCTCAGTACGAGCATCTTCAAGCTCAAGGAGTAAGCGCGAAAGTTCAAATTCGCGCGCTTCGGTGCGCAAAAGCATCATGGAAAAGGCTTCGACCAAGACATTGACAGGGTCATCGGCGTCTTCGCTGGGAAGTAAATCAAATACGGCCTTGGCTTGCTCATAGTCCCCTTGCGCCATTTGAGTGCAAATTTCTGTTAATCTGCGATATAAATCTTTTCCGGTCATGCTTTTCTCCTTTGCGCTTAGTTATGCCAAAAAAATGGGCACGTCAAGACTCGCTCGCATACAAGCACATAATCGTAACTTGGGAGGCGCTGCCTCCCAAACCCACCGCCAAAGGGGTTAAACCCCTTTGGAAACCCTAATACGCGGTTTTCAACAAGTTGAAAACCACGGAGTTTTCTGGGTATAAACTAATTTGCTTAACAAAATAAATCGAGTTTTCCGGAAGGAAAACTCATATAAAGTTTTTTGAAGGGGGTTTTGGGGAAACTTTTTTTCAAAAAAGTTTCCCCCAAAAAAATTCAAATTAGAATACCATACTACAAATAAGAGGGCATTTTGTTTATCCTTGTCTTTTGATTTGTATTGCGCTATAGGAGTTGCATGTTTGATGCTGATATTGCACTTTTATTTAAGCGTTTTTCTGTGGCGGTAATACCTGCTTTGTTGGGTATTATTTTACATGAAGTGGCGCATGGTTATGTTGCGTTTAAGCGTGGAGACCCCACAGCAAAAATGATGGGGAGATTAACGCTTAATCCCTTGCCCCATATTGATCCTACGGGTTTGCTTGTCTTTGTGCTTACAAGTTTAAGTGGCGCCTTTGTCTTTGGCTGGGCAAAACCTGTACCGGTTGATCCGCGTTATTTTAAGAATCCACAAAAGGATATGATGTGGGTTTCTTTGGCGGGGCCACTGACTAACCTTATCCTTGCTTTTATTTTTGCTTTTGCTTTGCGAGGCTTGGTGGAAATATTACCCTTTGCCCAGTGGAAAGAGAATGCAAGTTATGTATTCTTTCTTCTTATGCTCCAAACAGGCGTTATCATTAACTGCGGGCTATGTTGGTTAAATTTACTCCCTATTCCTCCGCTCGACGGCAGTAAGGTTTTGGCGTATTTTTTACCCTCAAACTTAGCTTGGAAATATATGCAAGCCGGGCGATACGGCTTTGTTATCCTTATTGTTTTGCTGGCAACAGGCGTACTTGGTTATATACTTGGCCCCTTAGTGTCCGGCACCAATAAAATTCTTTTAACAACATTTGGATTGATGTAATGAAAACTTTAGAAGACAGCAAAACTAGCGCACGCTTGCGCACCGTTTCTGGCATGCGTCCTACGGGAGCACTGCATATTGGCCATTATTTTGGGGTACTTAAAAATTGGGTTGCCTTACAAGAAGAAACCGACGCATTTTTCTTTGTGGCTGATTGGCACGCATTGACCAGTGAATTTGCAAATCCTTCTGCCATTAATAATAATTCCTTTGAAATGGTCAAAGACTGGCTCGCGGCCGGCATTGACCCAGAAAAAAGCGTTATATTTGTCCAATCTGCCGTAAAATGTCATGCGGAGTTATCACTTTTGCTCTCGATGATAACTCCTGTATCCTGGCTTGAGCGCTGTCCCACCTACAAGGAAATGCAGCAAGAAGTCACCAATAAAGATTTAAGTAATGCTGGATTTTTGTGCTATCCTGTGCTTATGAGTGCAGATATTTTAATGTATTTGCCAAAGTTTGTTCCGGTAGGGCAAGATCAATTACCACACCTTGAAATGACACGAGAAATTGGGCGACGTTTTAATCATTTATATGGTGAAACCTTTGTTGATGTGGAAGCAAAACTGACTCCTGCGGCCAAATGTCCCGGCCTTGATGGGCGCAAAATGTCAAAGAGCTATAATAATGGTATCTTTTTGCGTGACACCATGGAAGACTTAGAGCCAAAAATAAAGAAAATGTTTACTGACCCGGCCAGACTTCGTAAAAGTGACCCTGGCAACCCTGACGTATGTAACTTATTCCCATATCACGAAATTCTTGCAAGCCAAGAAGTGCAAGCAGAAATACGTGAAAACTGTAAAAATGCCAGCATGGGCTGTATGGATTGTAAGAAAATATTTTTGGAAAATTTACGAACTTTTCTTGAGCCATTACAAAGTCGTCGTGTGTTTTTAGATAATAATCCTGACCTTGTGCATGACGTTATTGCGCGCGGTAATGAAAAAGCGCGCGTGGCGGCAGAAGCAACGATGCAACAAGTACGTGCCAAAATGGGCATGGTATAACAAGCTAATAACAATTACAAAGCTACGTTTTTGAAACATCTATGTATTGATTATGGGCTTGTTCGCACGGGCATAGCAGTTAGTGATACGGGGGGAAGCATGGCCTTTCCTCGTTGCACTTTGCAATGTCCGGCACAAAGCACTCGAGCTGATTTTTTTGCAAAACTTTTAGCTGTGCTGGAAGAGGAAAGCCCTGCGATCCTTGTGGTGGGTTTACCACTATATCTTGATGGCAATGAAAGCCTCACCACCAAGCAAGTTCGTAATTTTGTCGCACGTTTACAAAGGCGCTCTCCCCTGCCGGTGTATCTTATGCCGGAAGCCTTGTCTTCTGAGGAGGCAATTTCTGACTTACGCGAAAGCAGTTTACGCGGAAAAAAACATAAAGATGTTCTTGACCAGCAAGCCGCTGTGCGTATTTTACAATCTTTTCTTGTGCTTAGCGCAGATGAGAAGGAGAAGCTAAAAACATGAAATTCTTCTTACGTTGTATTATATTTTTGCTTATTGTCGGCATTGCCGCACTTGGCTTTATTTTTTGGCAAGGCAAGTCCTTTTTAGATAATCCCATGCAAAGCCCCGGCGCCGAAGTATATTTTGATGTGGAACCTGGGACTAATTTTGCAACGGTTGCCAGCAATTTAGAAAAAAAAGGAATTATCAGCGACAGCTTTAAGTTTACCTTACTTGCTCGCTTTAGAAAACTTGACAATAAAGTGCAAGCAGGTCGCTTTAAATTGCATACGGGCTGGGTTCCTGAAGTTATTCTTAAAGAATTAATGCTTGGCAAAGCGGCGCTAAATCGCATCACCATTCGCGAGGGACTTACTTGGTGGCAAACAGGTAAACTCCTAGAAAAAAATGGTTTTGTACGCTTTGAAGACTTCAAAAGTGTCGTTACAGATGAAAAGTTTCTGCTTCATTATGGAATTCCTTTTGATACGGCAGAAGGCTTTCTTATGCCGGATACGTATTTACTAAAGAAGGATGAAGAGCTCACGCGTGAAAGCGCAAGGCGCATTGCCGGACGCTTGGTAGATACCTTTTGGCAAAAGATGGCACCATATTGGCCCAATAAAACCAAGCCTAATATAGAAGATTTACAAAAAATAGTCACCTTGGCCTCCATTGTTGAAAAAGAAACAGGAGTGCCCAAGGAAAGAGCACGCGTGGCCGGAGTATATACAAATCGGCTTAAGATAAACATGATTTTGCAAGCTGACCCCACCATTATCTATGGGCTTGGGCTTGCATTTGATGGCAATTTACGTCGCGTTCATATTAATGATGCCGGAAATTTGTATAATACCTATCAACATGCCGGCCTTCCTCCAGGGCCTATTTGTTCTCCCGGAGTGGCAGCTATGCGCGCAACTATGAACCCTGAAGAGCATGAATATTTATATTTTGTGGCCATTACCGATGGCGGAGAGCATGCTTTTTCTAAGACCCTTGCAGAGCATAACAGGGCAGTTCGACAATATTTACGCAATCGTAAAAAGAAAAAATAATACATTTTTGCAAAGATGAGGTGAAACATGAAGTATTTGATTATGGAAGATTTTTCAGGACAACCCGTTCCCTTTATCTTTCCTCGCCGTGTTGACCATTTAGATATGCGTGAGCAACTGCCCTATGGCAAAGTACTTGCGGCTGGTTTTGTGGAAATGAAAGACGGTGCTTTGCATTGTCATGGCGGTCATGCAGAGTTGCAAGCTCAAGCCGGTGAAAATGATGTAAATATTATTTGTGAAGCCCTTAGGGCGCGCTAGCTTGGCGGTAAAGTATGCAAAATGCTTTTGTGGTGGCAGGCACGCATAGCGGGGCTGGCAAAACAACTTTGACCCTAGCTTTGCAAGCGGCCTTACATCAGCGAGGGCTAAAAGTGCAGGGAGCCAAAGTTGGGCCTGACTTTATTGACCCCTCGCAGCATGCTGTGATTACAAGTCGCCCTTCGTATAATTTAGATGCATGGATGGGCGGCGTAGAAGGCATGCACCGTGTCTATAATCGAATGCTCCAAGGCCAGCCTTTTGATGTGCTTGTGGCCGAAGGAGTCATGGGACTTTTTGACGGGGCAGAAGGACTTGGCGGACCAGGCTCTACGGCGCACTGCGCACAAAGCTTAAATCTTCCCATCGTGCTGGTGCTTGATGTGCGAGGCATGGGGCAATCTGCTGCGGCCATAGCTAAGGGTTTTTTAAGCACAAAAACAAAGCTTGGCGCCCTCCCCTTTGCTGGTATTATTTGCACCTATGTAGGCAGTCAAAGCCATAAAAGCCTTTTGGAAGAAGCCTTTATAGAGATTTTTGCAGAAGATGCCGACTTAGCAACCATCCCCATCTTAGGCTATGTGCCGCGTGAGCAAAAATTTGCTTTACCATCACGCCACCTCGGCCTCTTTATGGGAGAAGAAAGCCCTTGGACTGCACAGAAAATAGCAGAACTGGGCGCTTTTGCAGAAGAATTTATTGATATTGATAGCCTCCTTATGCGCACGCAAAAAGCGCATCCCAAAGAAATTACTTTTCCTCAAAAGCCTGCCACGACACGAATTGGCATAGCCTATGACGCGGCTTTTGCCTTTTTATATGCTGATATGGTGGCAGTTTTGAATGAAATGGGCGCAGAATGTGTCTTTTTTTCACCTTTATCCGATACGCATGTCCCACATGGATGTTCAGCCTTATATTTCCCCGGTGGTTATCCAGAACTTTATGCCGAGCGTCTTTGTGCCAATACTTCCATGTTGCAAAGTGTACGAGATTTTGCCAAGCAAAAGAAAAGGATTTATGCTGAATGCGGCGGATTTATGTATTTAATGAAGAGCATTGAGTATAATGACGCCACCTATCCTTTTTGCGGACTTTTACCACTATCTGCACATGTGGCAAAGGAAAAAGCCGCCCTTGGGTACAGAGGTGTACGTTTGTGCGAGCAAGAGCAAATCCATGCACGCGGACACGAGTTTCACTATGGGCGAGTATATGAAGCTAAGGAAAATTGGGGTCTGCCTTCCCTTTGGCATGTCACAGACAGAAAAGGGAAAGATCTCTCATCCACTGAAGCTAGCGGCCTTATGCATGAAAATATTTTTGCTTCTTGGATTCATTTATACCCCGAAGGCGCACGCTCCTTGCTAGCGCACATTTTTAATCTATAATAGAGGTTGTTATGGTTATTTTAGATCCTGCTCAAAGTCCGGACACCATTGAATCACGTTCTTTTGATATTATCGATGCAGAAGTACCAAGCCCGCGCCCCTATGAGGGAGAGCTTTGGCAAATTGCTCGGCGCATGGCACATACCACGGGCGACATTAGCATCGTTCACGACACGCTTTTATCTCAAGCAGCCCTAGAGGCTGGAGTTGCGGCTTTGCGTCAAGGTTGCACCATTTACACCGATACGGAAATGGCGCGCGCAGGCATGGTGGCACGGCGCCTTGATCCCTTGGGGGTAAAGGTAGAATGCATTTTGAAAGTGCCTGGGGTACAGGAATATGCAAAGGAGCATGGATGCACTCGCTCAAGAGCAGGCATTATGCTACTTAAAGAAAAGCTTGCCGGCAATATTGTAGCCATTGGCAATGCCCCCACAGCTCTTTTAGCCTTGCTAGAACTTTTAGAAAACCAAAAAGACTATGCCCCGCCAGCACTCATCATTGGCATGCCGGTTGGCTTTGTTAATGCGGCAGAATCTAAAGAACTTTTGGCACAAAGCCCACATGTGCATATGACCTTGCGAGGACGTAAGGGGGGCTCGCCCCTTGTGGCCTCAGTTATAAATGCCTTGGCTGAACTTAGTAAAGGCTAAAATACATTTTCAAAAATTAGTTTTATCTAAATATAATTTTTCTAAAAATCAGATGCGTCATTTTCTCAACTTAATGAAAAAATGACGCATCAAACTTTTATCAAACTATTAAGTATTGATTAACTAAGATTATTAAAAATCCCAATTATATTTAGTCTGCTTTTCTCTTTTTAGACTTGCGAGCTTCTTGCGCTTTCATAACATTTTTCTTCATACTAGCAAGATGCGCCGCTGACATAAGTGGTTGATCTGCAGAATAACCACAAAGCTTTTTATACCCTTCAGGTGTGATACCATTATGATGCGCAAGGTGACGCCCAGTTATGGTTTGTCCTTCTTTTCCACAAATACAACATGTAATTTTATCTTCTTTAATTGCATCTTTTGGCTTAACTTTAAGATCTCTTTTTGTATAACCACAAGTAAGAGAAGCTTTTGTTTGTTTTGCATCTACAACTTCTTCGGTGTTACATTCTGCAGAAGCTTCACAGCATGCACCAGTAGGAGCAAAATTTTCACCATGAATGCTTGTGAGTCCTTTTAAGTACAAAGTGTACTGTTCTAGAACAAAAGCAGGATTCTGTCCTGGATTGTTTTCCATAATCATTCGCAAAAGTTCGGTTCTATCTATCATCTTTAAATCTCCTTTATAAATATCTACTTGTAGAATAAACATATTTAATTTATTAGTCAATAGGCTTTATCAAACTATATAAAAATATTATAACATAAACATAAATAAGATTTAATATTGAAGTATTTTTTGCATTCTTAAAGAGAAATTTCACACCAGCCGAAACACTTCAATAAAAACCTGAAATATTTATTTTTTCTAAAAAAAAACAAGAAAATATGTTTTTTTTTGCTCTGACCCCTTTTCAATTTCTCAAGCGGTATTATACTACTAGTCGTTCGCCGTAAAAGGTGAGCCGTATACAAACCATCCGCATTGTGCCCGCTCATATTAGCTGCACGATGTTATTTTTTGTTAATTGGATGTAAATTTATTTTATGTTTTTGGAGGAAAAGAAATTATGACTTTGAAGCCCCTCAATGACCGCGTACTTGTAAAGCGTCTTGAAAGTGAAGAAAAAACAGCCAGTGGATTATATATCCCTGACACAGCTAAAGAAAAGCCTTCTAAAGGTGAAGTTATTGCTGTAGGTCCCGGTAAAGTTGCCGACAATGGCCAACGTGCCCCCTTAGAAGTAAAAGCCGGCGATTCTGTTTTGTTTAACAAATATGCTGGTACTGAAGTAAAAATTGATGGCAACGAATATCTTGTGATGCGTGAAGACGACATCCTTGCTATCATTGCTTAATTTAATATATTTGATTGTTAGGAGAAAATATGTCTGCTAAAGAAATTTTGTTTGATGCAAAAGCTCGTGAAAAATTATCCCGTTGTGTTGACCAGCTTGCTAATGCTGTTAAAGTTACCCTTGGACCTAAAGGTCGCAATGTTGTTATCGAAAAAAGCTTTGGTGCTCCTGTTATCACCAAGGACGGCGTAACCGTTGCTAAAGAAATCGAACTTGAAGACAAGTTTGAAAACATGGGCGCTCAAATGGTTAAGGAAGTTGCTTCCAAAACTTCTGACGTTGCCGGCGACGGTACCACCACCGCTACCATTTTAGCTCAAGCCATCTATCGCGAAGGCGTAAAGCTTGTAGCTGCTGGTCGTAACCCCATGGCCATTAAGCGCGGCATTGACAAGGGCGTTGAAGCTCTTGTGGCTGAACTTGCTAACCTTGCAAAGCCCACCCGCGACCAAAAAGAAATCGCTCAAGTTGGTACTATTTCTGCCAACTCTGACGCCACCATCGGCACCATTATTGCCGAAGCTATGGATCGCGTAGGTAAAGAAGGCGTTATCACTGTTGAAGAAGCCAGAGGCCTTGAAACCACCATGGACGTGGTTGAAGGTATGCGTTTTGACCGTGGTTACCTTTCTCCTTACTTTGTAACCAATGCCGAAAAAATGGTTTGCGAAATGGATAATCCTTATATCCTTTGCACCGAAAAGAAAATCAGCAGCATGAACGAAATCATGCCTGTGCTTGAGCAAATCTCCAAAGTAAAACGTCCTCTTGTTATCATTGCAGAAGACGTAGAAGGCGAAGCCCTTGCTACCCTCGTAGTAAACCGCTTACGTGGCTCTTTACAAGTTGTTGCCGTTAAAGCTCCTGGCTTTGGCGATCGTCGTAAAGCCATGCTTCAAGATATTGCCGTCCTAACCGGCGGGCAAGTAGCTTCTGATGACATTGGTTTACAGCATGAAAACTTGCAATTAACCGACCTTGGCTCTGCTAAGCGTGTTGTTATTGACAAAGATAACAGCACCATCGTTGACGGCGCTGGTAAAGGTGATGACATCAAAGCTCGCGTTAAGCAAATTCGCGCTCAAATTGAAGACTCAAGCTCTGACTATGACCGCGAAAAGCTTCAAGAACGCCTTGCTAAGCTTGTTGGCGGCGTAGCCGTTGTACATGTTGGTGCAGCCACCGAAATCGAAATGAAAGAAAAGAAAGACCGCGTAGAAGATGCTCTTAATGCAACTCGCGC
>CAYJHU010000069.1:0-9765 GCA_964369655.1 uncultured Desulfovibrionaceae bacterium
AAGAACCTTTTTTTCAAAAAAGGTTTTTCCCCAGTAGACTTTGTCAGCAGTCTGAGGGAGGGAATATTCCCTCCCTCAAATTTTATCCATCAAAATTGCCTAAAGCGGCTTGTAAATACGCATTACGCAAATCATGACTCGGCGGCAATGAGTCTGCCAGTAAGAGGTAGGGGGCCTTGAGCCAGTGTTTGCGAATGTGCGCGGCATTTTTGAGGCGTGAGCGAATATGTTCTTGCTTTTTTGTGGGTGAAAGACTGTGCAGGAAGTGGGTAAGGGCTTGTGCTCGGTGCTGCGCTCGGTGTGCGCCATGTATGAGCTCAAAACCTTGACGAGCGAGGCTGCGCCTGACGGTTTCGTTTTCTTGTAAATAGTTAATTTTGTTAATGGCATCTTGGGTATTTTCTTTGTCATAGCAAAGCAGATGTTTTTGGTCGGTGAAGATGTCAAAAAAACCGTGAGCAAGGGTGGGGGTGACGAGGGCACTGCCACAGGCTAAGGCTTCAAAGACGCGAAAATTAAGGTCTCCATGCTCACAATGATTTATGATAACACGCCCTTGAGGAAAAAGCTGCGCAAAGTTGCCTCTGGTAATATGTATGGACGTTTCCTTTTGTAATTGTTCAAGGAATATTTTTCGTGTGGGTGTGGTTTCGGCATTGATGGTGCCCACAAAAAGGCAGTCCCAGTTATATTCGTATGATGTCTCATGTTGTGTGGATATGTAATCTAAAAGCTTTGCTGGGGGCAGGTCAGTGTCTCGCGCAAAGGGAGGTGACCAGAGGATGTGTTCTTTTGCGAGGGCTTTTTGCTGAAAAAGAGGTATGTGATCTTTGAGGCTTATAAGGCAGGCGTCAAAGGCTTGCGCATAAAATGGTAGCCAGCTGTGTATATGCGTATCCACGGCATAAAGTATTGTAAAGCAAGGAAAATCCTCAATGCCAAGCACAAAGGGCGGGCGGCTTTTGTCGGCAACGATGACGATGTCCGGTTCAAAACCAGCCATGCGCACTAAGTCGGCATAGCCAAAGACGGCTACATGTTCAAAGTTAAAATAATGTACGTGAAAGCCTAGGGGGATGAGGGAAGCATGAAAAAAGGGGCTTCCTATCCAAAATATTTTTTGCACGTTTTTGCCCTTATGTATAAAATTTTCGCTTTGATAATGTGTTGCTAAGCGTGCGAAAACAATGTATGTGCTTCATAGAGAGTAGGGTTAGGCCATGGTAATTTTTGGGTGTTACATGGCTAAACTTTTGTAAATAATTTTTAGCATATGTTTTTTATAGGATAGACGTCAAGTGCTTAACTTTACGCAACGCAATGAAGCTTTACATGCCAAGAAGAAAGTGTCTTTTTGGCGTTGGCTATTGTATGGTTTTGTTGCATTGCTTTTATTTGCCTCTTTTGCTTTTGGCGCTTTATTTTTGTATTTGAAGGAAAATCCTGAGGAATTAAGCCAGAAAATTTCTAAGGAATTACAGTCGCGTGCGGGTATTGAAATTGTTTTTTCAAGTATTAATGTGGCTTTGTTTCCCATGCCTGCGCTTTCTTTTTCTGATGTGGAGCTAACGGGTAAGGGTTTTGAGCTTGATGTTGCCTATGCTACGGTGACGCCCTCCTTAGCCTTATTGTTTAGCGGAGAGTTTTCACTTGGAAAAATGACGCTTTGGCGCCCCGTGCTCAGGCTGGAAATGCAATCAACAAGCACAGAAAAAACACCTTTGCCGGCCGAGACTAATGAAAATGCACTTGCCATGCATAAAGAAAATGTCGGTGAGCAGCTCCAAGAAGCTATAAATAATCTACAGATTCCTTCCTTTTTACGTCGTTCTTCCCTTCAAGTAATGCATGGTAATTTTTCTTTGCGTCATAAAGAGATGCTGGTGCAAAGTGAAAATATTCAATCCACTGTAGCTTTTAAGCTTTTAGGGGATGTGCGCGGAGAAATTCTTTTTCCCACTGTTCATCTGGTGTCCGATGAAAAGCTTGTGGCAAGTATGAAGGACTTTTCCCTCACTTTGTCGGGTGATCTGGATGAAAGTGTGGAGATTGATGTCAAAAGCCAAGTAAGCGTAGAGAAAGTAATACAAAAAAGTAATTTTCAACTCGCTTTAACCTATGCTAAGCCTCCCCCAAATAATCAACAAGAGCTTACTGCAAAGCCCGCGGGGCAGGGTGGTGCCTTGCAAAGTGAGTTTAAGAGCATCAGCGGTAGCTGGAAGGCTGAGGTGGACTTTTTAACATCAGACTACGTGCTTGCGGCTTCTAGTGCGGGAAATTTTTCAGGAAATTTACAAAACCAGATAGCGCTGAGCGGTGCAAGTGTGAAGCTTGGGGAGGATGCGGTCACTTTTGATGCCACAGTTAATGTACAAGATATGTATAATCCTGTAGCACAGGGGACTATAGATATTGCACATTTTAGTCTTACTCGCTGGTTTGGCTTTGCACGGCAGTTGCCAAAGGGCATACGATATTCTTTGCATGGCCTGACAGGCGAAATTGATTTTGTTATGGATAAAAAAGGTTTAGATGTTCCTTATCTGCAAGCCTCCACTGCCAACGCGAGTCTTTTAGGTAAGGGGCATGTGAAAGACTGGGCAAATCCAGTTATTTATATAGATGCCGCCACAGATCTTTTAGAGCTTAAAAATATTTATCCTGAGGCTGAATCTTTACAGTCCGCGGAGCTGGTTTTTGAGCATGAGCCCCTAACGCCTGTCCCCGGAAGTACGCCGGAAACTGAAGACGATTCATCGATAAGTGTTGGCTATGATGTTAATATACATTCGAAAAAACTGATAGCGTGGGGTATGCCGCTGGGGGATATTGATTTTCGTTGCGTACCTACCTTGCTTGAGAAAAAGCCTTTACCAAAAAATGTTCAAAGCGCCGTGACCTTGGCTTTGACCACCAAGAGCTTTTATGGCGGATCGGGCGTGGTGCGAGCTGTGCTTTATGGCGATCCACAACAAGAGAGTGCGGATAGGCAGACAGTGTTTGCTATTTCGTTAGATCTTGCCAAGATGCAAATTATAAAGCCGGTAGCGCGCTTGATGGGTCGAAATCTTGTGTCGGGCACCATGAATTTAGACGCTGATTTTACTACCAGAGGCAGTTCGCTCAGCGAGATGATGCTTTCCAAAAAAGGGAGAGCTTCTCTACGTATAGAGAATGGCATGCTGTATGCGGATGATAATAGGAAAAACCCCTTTAAGACTTTGAATCTCAGCGGAGATTTTACGGCAAAAAACCCCACGAAAGTGCGTGGAGATACCATGCCGTCAAAGTTTCAATATGCAGGAGATTGGAAAGCCAGCCTTTCTATGCCTCAGTTCGTTGCTAAGGGCGCATGGAATGGGCTTTTGGAATTTACGGGAAAGAATTATGGCACTGTCATGCTGGAAAAATTCCTTGGTTCACTCGATTTACAGCTTGCCACCAATACTTTTTCCTTGTCGCGTCCGCTGGATGTCTCCATGCGTGGGACTTTTTCCTTGGATACTGGTAAGGACGAGGTACGGTTAAGAAATGGCACCGGCAATATTCCAAAGTTTGGGGATATGGATTTTTCCGGTAATCTTTTTATGGATTATACTGATGATATTGAGTGGTCAGCGACTTTGAAGGCTAAAACAGCAGAGCTTGGCAGCATTTTGAAGGCCTTTAATGCCAAGGGCGAAAGCTTTTTGCCGCCCACTTTGCCACAAGCAGCTCAGATGCAATTTTCTGCAAAGTTTGATCATAAGCGTCTAAGCATTAAAGATGTTTCAATAAAAGCCGAAAAGATGCACCTGAGAGGTGATGTGGGCTATCGTGCCACAGAAAATTCTAACTGGAATTTTAATTTACATCTCAATGAGCTGGATTACGATACGCATTTATCCGAAAAATCTGGCTTAGGCTATACGCATGTACGCGGCCTTGGGCCAAGTGGCACGCCGGTGTATGAGGCCCATACTTCATCTGAAAATGATGGGCGCATGTCTTGGCAATGGCTACGCGGGCTTAATGCCAATGGCACCATAAAAATTGACCTTGTCCGTGTGAAAAAGCTTTCAGTAAATAATGTATCGACCAATGTTACTATACAAAACTCCACCCTGAAGCTCGCCCCCATCAAGGGCACGTTGTATGGAGGCCCCTTGAGTGCATCTTTTACGGGCACTTTAAAAGATGGGGCTTTGGATACGCATATTAAATTTGATACTAAGCGTGTAAAATTACTTGATTTAACTAAAGATTTGCATATGGAAACGGTTTTTGCCGGGCACACACAAGTAAGTCTTGATCTCAAGGGTTTATTGTCTAATAAAAACAAGGTTTTATCAGTGTTTAATGGCAAGTGGAGTGTGCATGTGGCTGAGGGCTTTATGCAGTCAAGCACCACCGATGGCAGGCTTAAAGGAAAGCCCACGCGTATTACCAGCTTCAGTGATAGCGGAACACTTAATAGCGGAGTTTTGCACAGTCATAATTTCAAACTCTTAGGGCCTGACATGCAGATTCGAGGTAAGGGATATCTTAATCTTTTACAAGAGAGTCTGGATATGCGCCTTGTGGCGGACATGGGATACATTGTTGATATTCCTGTGCGTTATTACGGAACGCTTGATGATCCCAAACGTAGCCTCAATACGGGGGCAGTGGTTGTTGCTGCCATCGGTAGCCTTGGCACCGGAGTCTTTGATCTTATCGGCACAATTTTTTCTACAATCTTTGGCGCTGTAAAATAGTAGTTTATATATTTTTTTTCTTTTATCGCAGAATAATTTCTTGCCAGCTCTTGCATAGACCGTAAGGCTGTGGCATAGTATTTGAAAGAGCGGCATTTTGCTTGTTATGATGCCGTCATATCTAAAAGAGGAAGATTTTCTATGGTATTGGAGCTTCGCCAGCAGCTTAAATTATCTCAACAGCTCGTAATGACACCTCAATTGCAGCAGGCTATTAAGCTTTTGCAATTATCAAGGCTTGAACTTGTAGAGACGGTGCAACGTGAGCTTTTGGAAAATCCTTTTTTAGAAGAGGGTTTTGAAGATAATTTTGATGGCGAACAAAAAGAAAGTCGTCCCGAAACGAAAGATAAGGACTCCGTCTATGATGGAGAAATTGCCAAGGGCGCCGATTGGGAAGATTATTTAGGCGAATTTGCCTCCTCTTCACGCAACAGTTCTGTGCGGGAATATGAATCCCTTGACGAAATGTCTTCCTTTGAATCCCGCTATACAGAAAAGCCCACCCTAGAGGCACATCTTTTGTGGCAATTGCGCCTGTCTTCTCAGTTAAGCGAAGAACAAAAGGAAATTGGCGAAATAATTATCGGTAATTTGGCTTCTTCCGGATATTTACAGGCAAGTATAGAAGATATGGCCCCCATGTGTGGCTATAGCGAAGAAAAAGTGGAAGAAGTGCTGGGCGTGGTGCAGCTTTTTGATCCCATTGGGGTGGCGGCGCGTTCTCCGCAAGAATGTCTTATGATTCAGCTTAAAAGCTTGAATTATGACCGCGATCCTATTCTTGTGGCGCTGGTGACAGAGCACTTGGAGGATTTAGAAAATAAGCGCTATAAGCCCTTACTGCGTAAATTTCAGCTTACTATGGAAGACCTTGCGGAATATTTGGATATTATTCAGTCCCTTGAGCCATTGCCGGGTGCTTCTTTTGGTAGCGGCGAAACGGCCTTTGTCAGTCCCGATGTCTTTGTATATGAATACGGTAGCGATTTTGTAATTATCTTAAATGATGATGGCTTGCCGCATTTGCAACTGTCTTCGACGTTGACCGAAAGTGTAGAAGGCATGAACGGGGATGACAAGGAATACTGTTCAGAAAAAATGCGCGCAGCCTCTTGGCTTATAAAAAGTCTTTACCAAAGACAGCGCACGTTGTATAAGGTTGTTGAAAGCATTATCAAATATCAAAGGCCTTTCTTTGAACGAGGCGTCTCACAATTGGCGCCGCTTATCCTCAAAGACATTGCCGATGATATCAGCATGCACGAATCCACCGTGAGTCGCATTACATCTAATAAGTATGTGGCCACACCACACGGCACATTTGAATTAAAATTCTTTTTCAATAGTGCCTTAGCTCTTGATGACGGGAGCCAAGTGGGTTCAGAAAGTGTCAAAGCCTTGATTAAGAAATTTATTGCCGAGGAAGACCCCAAAAGTCCCCTTAGCGATGAACGCATTGGGGAAATGCTAAAAGAGCACCTCAAAGTAAATATTGCGCGCAGAACTGTGGCCAAATATCGCACAGCCATGGATATTGCTTCATCTTCGCGCAGAAAAGAGCATTTTTAGAGTTATCGACCTGTTGTGGCCTTATGTTTTTCCTGATGATATCAGACCTGTGAACACCTACAGCACAAGGAGGAACCTATGAATATTGCCTTTACTTTCAAGAATTTTGAGCCTTCCGAACATCTAAAAAAATATGCACAGCGCCGCTTTGAAAAACTTGGACGCTTTTTTGGCAAGGCTTCTGGCCTTGATGTGCAAGTGAATTTAAGTATCGATAAATTTCGCCAAGTGTGCGATGTGCGCGTCTCCGGCGAGGGGCTTTCCCTTGCTGCCACCGAAAAAACCGAAGAAATGTATTCTGCCATTGACCTTGTGCTCGATAAGCTTGAAGCACAAGTGAAAAAGCATGTTTCGCGTCTTAAAAAGCATCATCGTCAAGCGCGTGATGCCAAGGTTGAAATCTTTACCTATAACTTTGGTGCAGAAAGTGACGATGGTCAAATCGGTACCAGACGTTTTGAGCCAAAGCCCATGGCCCTAGAAGAAGCCATATTGCAGCTTGAATCTGTGGGCAGCGAGTTTTTGGTTTTCTTAAACGAAGAGCATCATCGTATCAATGTAGTATATCGTCGCCGTAGCGGAGACTATGGCCTCATTGATCCTATCGTATAAAGTTTCCTGATTTAATGTTTCTTGGGAGGTTCTGCCTCCCAAGAACAGCGATCGTAAATGGGAATTATCCCCTTTGGAAACCCACAGAAAAAACTAATCAGTGCCTTCCATATTTCTTACTCATCTCCATAAGAGAGCGCATATATGCAAAAGCCAGAAGATTTACCCTACGTCAACGCTTTTATGGTAACGGGGCTTTCCGGCGCAGGCATTAGCACTGCCTTGCAGGTATTTGAAGACTTGGGCTACTTTACTGTAGATGGTCTTCCTGTATCGCTTATGTATGACATGGCAAGCATGATGCGCCACGATTCTATGCGCCATTTTCGGGGCATAGCCATCGGCATTTCTGTGCAAGACAACAATCCAACAGATGACTTTGCTACCATTGTGCAAATGCTTAATTTGCATAATATTAAAACCCAGCTCCTTTTTTTTGAGGCAACAGAGACGGAACTTTTGCGCCGTTATGCCACAACGCGCCGCCCGCACCCCCTCGAACATTATGGCATAAGCCTTGAATATGCATTAGTTTCAGAGCGAAATTCCCTTGCCCCGCTACGCGAAATGGCAAACTTTGTGCTAGATACCACTGGCTATTCCATCCATGATTTGCGCAGAAAATTACAACAAGAATTTAGCCAAAATGACGATGAAGAAAGCGGGTTGACACAGCGTCCCTTAAAGGTAAATATCATTTCATTCGGTTTTAAGTATGGCGTCCCAAGGGAAGCTGACATGATTTTGGATGTACGCTTTTTGCCAAATCCGCATTTTGAGGAAGAGCTACGCCCTCTTTCTGGTTTGGATACGGTCATTGATGAATACGTCTACGCCAAGGAAGCAGAACAAGTCTTTTTTACAAAACTCTATGATTTCGTGGAGTTTACACTAGGGCTTATGGAAGAAGAAGGGCGCTACAGGGTCAGCCTTGCCCTTGGGTGTACAGGTGGCAGGCATCGCTCGGTAGCAACTGTGCAGCGAATTGCAAAAAAGCTTAAGCACGCAGGTTATGTGGTGTCAGTTGAGCACAGGCATATGATGCTTGATACACAAAAAAAATAATTATGTTTTTTAATAGAGGTTTACATGAGTAATGATACAGCAGAGGTGGGCATCATCGTTGTCGCTCACGGACAGTATGGGGATGCTACCTTGCGCACCGCAGAAGGAATTTTAGGCCCGCTCACCGATTGTGCGTCCATCTCCGTGGATGTAGTGCAAGATGTGACGGAAACCGTACAACGCCTTGAGGATGCGGCGGCGCGTCTCGACAAAGGTGCAGGCGTGATTATCCTCACCGATATGTTTGGGGGAACGCCCACCAACTTGAGCCTAGCCCTTTTGGCAAAGCATAATGTGGAAGTGGTCACCGGAGTGAACTTGCCCATGCTGATGAAAGTTTTTACCTCTCGCGCTTGTAAGCTTGAAGAATTAGCAGCCTTAGCTGGTGAAGCGGGTAAAAATGGTATTGTAGTTGCAGGAAAAATGCTAAATAATAAATAGGTTGCCTTGTGTTAGTCTTGCGTGTGGATAATAGATTGGTGCATGGGCAAATCATAGAGGGTTGGCTTCCTTATACGGGAGCAAAGCACTTAGTGGTGGTTAATGATGCCATGGCTGCCAATGCGCTGTGCACGCAAATCATGGGCCTTGCCGTACCTTCACGCGTGCAATTGCATGTGGTGCGCGTGGCAGAGGCGGTAGAAGTTATTCAGCGCTATAAGGCTCAAAAAGTGTTGGTACTTTTTGAAAATGTAAAAGATTTACTTAAAGTCGTGCAGGATGAACCCTTATCCAGCTATAAGCCAGATTTTTGGAGTGATATAAAATGTATAAATATCGGAAACTTGCATCATGCAAAAAATAAGACACAAATTATGGAGCATATTTCTGTCACTGAGCAAGAAATAACTCTCCTTAAAGAATTGGCAAAAAAATTTACCTTAGATTTTCGATGTATACCCTCAGAAAAAAGTCGAGGCTTGCATGAACTTTCCTTATAGCCCTCTGCCTTCAATGGCTCTAGTCTTTTTAGGCGCTTTTTTTTTGTGCTCTCCTATGCTTCGCGCACAAATCTCCATATAGCTTTTTTAGATCGTCCTTTAGTCATGGCTCTATTGTTTGGTTTTTGCACCGACAACATGCCGCTAGCCTTGGCAACAGCTTTATTTTTTGAACTTTTTTGGATAGATTTATTGCGCCTTGGCATCATTGTTCCGGTTTCGGGAACGTTTTCATTTTTATTATTCTACCCCCTATGTATAATTTTTCAGTGGCAATTGCCAACGGCTTTACCCCTACCGCTGTGTATGTGTTTGTTCTTTGGGCATGCCGCTCCTCTCCTAGAGCGGTGGCAGCGCAGTAAAAATGCCGCTTATGATTCAGCGCTTGAAGATTGGGTAGAGCATAGTAAGCCGAGCAAAGCTTCAGATGATCTGTTGGCACTTGACGACATGTCGTCCTCTGCCTCTCAAGGCATGTCTCCGGCTGAAATTATTTCCCGCTCACGTTGGCGCATGCTCTGGTCATCAGCGCTTTTGTATTTCAGTTCATTCGCCTTGTTGTATGGAATTTTTTATTGGTTAAAGAGCACCAATTCTATACCAAGTTTTTCTTACTTTACATGGTATATGCTGTATGGTTTGGCGCTCATTGGCCCTATCCTTGCCTTGCGTACACGGCCAGCCTATAAAGTGCTCGCATTTGGCTTTGCACTTCTTTTGGTGTTTTTATTTGTGACGCAGTAGTTTTTTGAGTTTTTTGAGTTTTTAGAGTTTTTAATTTTTTTAATTTTTTGGGGAGGGGAGAGGAAAACTTTTGCTAGCGCCAAAAAGATTTTCCT
>CAYJHU010000070.1:0-9758 GCA_964369655.1 uncultured Desulfovibrionaceae bacterium
GGGTTTAACCCCTTTGGAAACCCAAATGCGCCCCATTTTAAGCAAGCTTAAAATGGGGCGTATTGGCATTTTTGTATTCGTAAGGGTTACTATTAAAAGGAAAATACCTTTAGGAAGTTGTTCTGAATAAGTTTATTTTGCTTTTCTACTAATTTGTATATTGCTAATTAAGTATTTAATTTTATTAATTATAACTAGGGGTGCTACGCGAGTTAATTCTTTTTTTCACAATTTTCCACCCCTTTTACACGCTTTTTTCTACATTTTTGTTTCTTTTTTTGCTCAGTTCAATTGCATGCTCATCACTTACTAAAAAAATTATTGCTTATATTTTAACTCTTTAGCTTGAAGTTTTCATGATTTTCATGCTTTGGCACACAAAATGCTAAAGGCTATGTGGCTGGAGATGGTAAACAACACTTGCCATTCAGTACATAATTAATATCACGTTTAAGGAGTTCATCATGACATCACCACGCCGTCTTGCGGTTATGGAAGCCTTTAGTGCAAGCCCCAATGCTATTGATACAACCGAAGGACATTTAACCCCAAATATTGAAATGAGTCGTCACTTTGCCAAGGACGTTTTTAATTTACACGTAATGCGTGAGCGCTTGCCGCGTGATGTATTTAAGCAACTCGAACTCACCATTCGCGAAGGTGCTCGCCTTCCTGCAGAGATAGCCAATGTTGTCGCTTCTGCCATGAAAGATTGGGCCATTGAGCGCGGTGCTACTCACTATACACACTGGTTTCACCCTATGACCGGCTATACAGCAGAAAAGCACGATGCCTTTTTAACCCTTTCAGCCGATGGACATTTGCTCAACGAATTTTCAGGTAAAATGCTGATTAGTGGTGAACCTGATGCATCCTCCTTCCCTTCAGGTGGCATTCGTTCAACCTTTGAAGCTCGCGGTTATACTGCATGGGATCCCACAGCACCGGCATTTTTACTCCCAGGCAAGCTTGGGCATACCTTACATATTCCATCCATGTTTTACTCTTATTCAGGCGAAGCTTTAGATCGTAAAACTCCACTTTTGCGCTCAATTTCTGCCGTATCTCGCCAAGCCTTGCGTATTTTGCGCCTTTTTGGAAATACTACGGCCACCAATGTACGCCCCATGGTTGGTGCAGAGCAAGAATACTTCCTTGTGGATAGTCGCCTTGCGGCTCTTCGCCCAGACTTGCAGCTTGCCGGTCGCACCTTGCTTGGTGCAGCACCGCCCAAGGGACAAGAAATGGACGATCACTATTTTGGTGATATTCCACAAAGAGTTATGGCTTTTATGAGCGATGTGGAAAAGCGTCTTTTTGCCCTCGGTATTCCTGTAAAAACTCGCCACAACGAAGTAGCGCCAGGACAATTTGAGCTAGCTCCTCTTTATGAAGAGTGCAATTTGGCCACTGACCATAATATGCTCACCATGAATATTTTACGCCATACTGCTGGCGAACATGGCTTTGTCTGCCTTTTACATGAAAAGCCCTTTGCCGGTGTCAATGGTAGTGGCAAGCACAATAACTGGTCCCTGTGCACCTCTGAGGGAGAAAATTTGCTTAATCCCGGCGATACTCCCAACACCAATGCACAATTCTTGGTATTTCTTGCCGCTACCTTAAGAGCCGTACATAAGCACAGCATGGCGCTACGCCTTGGAACCATTGGCGCCGGCAATGACCATCGCCTTGGTGCCAATGAAGCTCCGCCAGCCATTATTTCCGTCTTCCTTGGCGATCAACTTACCAACGTCATTGATGCACTGGTAAGCGGAGAAGCCCAACGCGAAGGCACAAGCCCCTTCATGGAAATTGGTGTTGACGTAATGCCTGCATTACCTAAGGATTATTCAGACCGTAACCGCACAAGCTCCTTTGCTTTTACCGGTAATAAATTTGAATTCCGCGCAGTGGGTTCATCCCAATCCGTAGCACCGGTTAATATTACCCTTAATACCATCGTTGCCTGCGCCCTTGATGATATAGCCACAGAACTTGAGGCCTCCGTGGCTAGCGGCATAGAGCTTAACGAGGCTTTGCAAACCTTACTACCCCGTATCTTTAGTGAGCATCTTCCCATTGTATTTAATGGTAATGGTTATTCCGATCAATGGCCAGTGGAAGCTGAGCGCCGCGGCTTACCAAACCTTACCAACACAGTGCAAGCGCTTGAGCATTACAGCTATCCTGAAGTAATGGACGTATTTTTACGCACCAATGTACTTTCAGAGCGTGAAATGCTTGCTCGTCAAGAGATTTTGCTCGAAACATATGCTAAGATTATCAACATCGAAGCCAATGTATGCGCCACCATGTTGCGCGAAAGCATCTTACCTGTTGGCCTGCGCGCTCAAAAAGAAGCCGCAGATCTTGTGCTCCAAACACGCGCAGTGCTTGGCACACAAGAAAAGCTCCCAGAAGAAGAACGCTTTGCAAGCTTACGTGACATTTGCCTCAAGCTAAATACAGCCTTGGTAAATCTTGATGAAGTACAAGCACATGCCGAAGAGGGTGATACCCTAGAGCATGCCAAATATATGCGTAATACTGTTATCCCAGCCATGGACGAGTGCAGAAAGTATTCTGATATACTTGAACATATGGTGGAAGATGCAGCATGGCCTTATCCAAAGTATTCCGAGATGCTCTGGATAAATTAAGAATACTTTTTTCCAAAGAATAGTGTGAGGCCAAGCCTTGCTGAAAATATGCAGGAATGCTATTTTCAGCAAGGCTTATACTGCGCTCTGCGGTCAGATTTTTACCTCAAAAAAAACATTTAATAGGAATCACAAAATGAGTAGTTTATATAACCCCTTAGATGAACATGATGCATGTGGTGTTGGTTTTGTGGCACGTCTTTCCGGAGTGCCAAGTCATCAGGTTATTGCCGATGCCTTAACGGCTATGGCTCGCCTTGCCCATCGAGGTGGGCATGGTATGGGGGAAAATTCAGGCGATGGTGCAGGCTTACTCATGCCCTTGCCCAAAGCTTTTTTTAAGCAAAAATGGCCTACATTACAGCTTTTAGACGCAGACAGCACCTTTGCTGTAGGGCAAATTTTTATGCCTCAAGATGTAAGCATCCACGCTCCCATCATGAACATCATTAAGCAAAGCCTTACACAAACGAAACTTTGCCTAGAAGATGAGCGTGAACTTCCTTTAAATGTTGAAATAGTCAGCCCTGCCGCCAAGGCTACCATGCCACATATGTTGCAAATACTCGTGCGTCCAACCAAGGAGCTTGCCCCCGAAAAAGCCACAGGAGATGGCTTTGAACGCACCTTATACCTTGCCAGAAGACGTATTGAAAAAAATGTCCAAGCTTGGCTTGCCGAACAGGCAATGGATGTATTGAGTTTTTATGTGGTGAGTCTTTCCGCACGCAGTATTATTTATAAGGGCATGCTACCAGGCTCCTGTTTAGGCGATTTATATCAAGACCTTGTGGACACAAGCTTTACTGCTCCTTTTGCTGTGTTTCATGAGCGCTTTAGTACCAACACCCTCCCCTCTTGGCGCTTAGCCCAGCCCTTCAGAAATTTAGCCCATAATGGTGAAATTAATACCATTCGCGGCAATGCTGCACGCATGTTACGCCGTCAACCACAAATGGCCTCCAAGTTATTTGGTGAAGAATTGCAAGATCTTTTCCCTGTCATTGATCAAAGTGGCAGTGATTCGGCTCGGCTTGATAATGCATTAGAATTATTGGTGCAAAATGGATATTCCATGGAGCATGCCCTGATGATGCTTATACCGGAACCCTTTGGTCCAACCTTTGTCATGGGGGACAATAAGCGCGCTTTTTATGAATATCATGCGGCGCTTATGGATCCTTGGGATGGCCCCACGGCCCTAGTCTTTACTGACGGGCACAGCCGCATTGGCGCCATGCTTGATCGCAATGGATTGCGTCCTTGCCGCTCAACCATATCACAAGATGGCATGGTCATACTTGCTTCCGAAACCGGAGTTATGGACGTTGAGCCTGAGCGCATTGTCCAAAGACAGCAACTACGCCCAAGGCGTATGCTGATGCTGGATGTTAAAAGCGGTCGCATGATTTCCGATGCAGAAATTAAAGGCAGTGTAGTGCGCGAAAAGCCATATAGGCGCTGGCTTAATCAGTTTGGCATTAAGCTTTCTGACCTTATGCACGACGATGGTGATAAAAGTAAAGCAGAGCACAATCCGCCTGCTGACCTTGAGCTCACCCATAAACTCTATGATTATCAGCCAAAATTTATAAAAAATATCCTTCTTCCCATGGCACGTGATAGTCAAGAGCCCGTTGGAGCCATGGGGCAAGACGGTCCTCTTACTATTTTAGATGAACAGCCAAAAACATTATTTAATTATTTCAAACAACAATTTGCACAGGTTACGAACCCTCCTATTGACCCCTTGCGTGAAGAGCTTTCCATGTCATTGATGAATTTTGCCGGTCGCGAGCACAATATACTTGAGCCAACGCCGGAAAATTGTGCTATCTTGCGCTTATCTCATCCTTTCCTTGATCGTAATGAGATGTTGCATATTCGCATGTCTACGCGCCCAGAGGTACAAGCCGCAACCCTTGACGCTTGTTTTGATTTCCCCAAAGCTGGACAAGAAAAATCCACGTTGGAGAAAGGCTTACAAAAACTTTTCCTCTCTGCCGAAAAGGCACTTGATGCAGGTGCGACCATTTTAATTATCAGCGATGCCAAAACCACTGCCACGCGCGTTCCCATGCCAAGTATTTTGGCCTTATCTGCCTTGCATCATCATTTGCGTCGTGTGGAAAAAAGGCATCTTTGTGGTATTATTGTAGAAACAGGTGAGGCCTGCGAGGTTATGCACATGGCTTTGCTTTCTGCCTATGGCGCCAGCGGAATTTGCCCTTACGCCGCCCTTGATACGGTTAAGGATCTGGCTGAGCAAGGAAAAATACCTGATATTTTACCACATCAAGCCCAAGCAAACTATATTGCTGCCCTCAAAAAAGGCCTGCTTAAAACTTTTGCACGCCTTGGTATCTCCACGCAGCGTTCTTTCAGAAGCGGACATTACTTTGAAGCTCTTGGTATAGCAGAAGAAGTTATCCAAGAATACTTTACAGGCACTGTGTCACGCCTTGGAGGCATTGGCCTTGATATTATTGCCAAGGATGCGCTCAAACGACATGACAGAGTGTATACCCACCCCCAAAGCAGCGCCGTAAAAGAAGTGCACCTTTGGGATAAAGACGCCGTGCGTCATTTGCATGAGGCTGTGCGTACGAATTCTGCCAGCGCCTTTGCAACCTTTGCCGCCAATAAAGAATTGCAAGATGCCCCCATTGCCTTGCGCCATTTATTTAACCTTAAAGAGAGCCACCCTATAGCCCTTGAACAAGTAGAAGCAAGTAGCGAAATTGTAAAGCGTTTTGTGGGAGCGGCCATGTCCTTTGGCTCTTTAAGTGCTAGCGCCCATGAAAGCATTGCCATTGCCTGTAATGAAGTTGGAGCACGCAGTAATTGCGGTGAAGGAGGAGAAGATCCTCAGCGCAATAATATTGGCGAGGACGGACAAGATAAGCGCTCGCGCATTCGCCAAATTGCCTCAGGGCGCTTTGGCGTTACGGCTGAATATTTGGCCCATGCTGATGAAATTCAAATAAAAATGGCTCAAGGTGCTAAGCCTGGCGAAGGTGGACAATTGCCGGCGCATAAGGTGACAGAGCGTATTGCAGCTGTGCGTGGTACCACGCCGGGGGTCACGCTTATTTCACCTCCGCCTCACCATGATATTTATTCCATCGAAGATTTGGCTCAGCTTATCTTTGACTTAAGACGCATTCAGCCAAGTGCCGCCATTTCGGTAAAGCTTGTGGCAGAAGCAGGCGTTGGCACGGTAGCCGTGGGAGTTGTAAAAGCAGGGGCAGATCAAATCCTTATTTCCGGCCATGACGGTGGCACTGGAGCCTCCCCTCTTTCTGCCATGCAACATACGGGACTTCCTTGGGAAATGGGATTACTTGAAGCCCATCAAGCCTTACTGGCCAATGGCCTTCGCCATAAGGTGAAGCTACGCACCGACGGAAATCTTCGCAACGGTCGCGATCTTCTCATTGCCTTTATGCTTGGCGCAGAAGAATGCGGAATCGGCACCGCCATGCTGGTAAGCCTTGGCTGTATCATGTGTCGCAATTGCCATAAGGGTAGATGCCCCGTGGGTATTGCCACACAAGATCCAAAACTATGTGCAAAGTTTACCGGCACGCCTGAACATATTAAGCGCTTATTCTTCTTCATGGCTGAAGACTTACGCACTTATATGGCAAAGCTTGGTATTGCCACGGTAGCAGAACTTATAGGCAGAGCCGACCTTTTATGCGCTCGCCATGACAATTTACCAGAACGCACTAAGACTCTTGATTTGTCAAACTTTTTCATCCGTACCAATGAAGGATTACAGCTTTGTGATAAACAACAAGTGCAAGATGAAACCGATTCATTGCTGGATACTGCCATCATGGAACGCGCTGCTCCCTTGCTTGAAGGCAAGCCTGTGCGCTGCATTTATAATGGCACCATTATTAATACAGACCGTGCCATTGGAAGTCGTTTAGCCGGTGAAATTGCACGTAAAATTAAAAAACGTCGCCTACCTCAACACTCTTACACCATTAATCTTTGGGGCTCAGCTGGACAAAGCCTTGGGGCATTTTTGACTGCAGGTGTTACCATTACGGTGCGCGGGGATGCCAATGATTATGTGGGCAAAGGGCTAAGCGGCGGAATCATCATTGTAAGTCCTGCACGCAAAAGCACCTTTGTGGCCGCAGAGCAAGCCATTGTCGGCAACGTGGCTTTATATGGTGCAAGCTCAGGCGAAGCATATTTTTGCGGCATGGCTGGAGAACGTTTTGCCGTGCGTAATTCCGGCGCAAGAGCTGTAGTTGAAGGTTTAGGAGACCACGGCTGTGAATATATGACAGGTGGCGTAGTCGTTGTGCTTGGAGAATGCGGTTACAACTTTGCCGCCGGCATGAGCGGTGGCATGGCCTTTATCTACGATAAGGACGAACGCTTTCAAAATCGTTGCAACACTCAAAGTGTGGATATGGAATCCGTAAAAAGCACAGAGGATTGTGACTTATTACGTGCCCTTATTGAGCAGCACAATCACTACACCGGTAGCGCGCGTGCCGAAGAGCTTTTGAAAAATTGGGATGCGGCTCTTCCACTTTTTGTTAAAGTTATGCCTCTTGATTACAAAAAGGCCTTACAAAGACAACAAGAAGAAGTACGCCATAACCATGAAACCATCTCCGCCACAGAAGAGGTTTACATGGGAGATGATTAAAAATCACCCATATACTAAGGTGTTTTAAGGCGAAAAGACTTGTAATTTAAGTCATATTTACGCAGGCGCAAAGCCATAACCCTTTCGGTAAGGCCCAGTATTTGGGAGGCATTGCCAAGATGCCCCTGAGTGCGTTCAAGGCTTTCCACAATACAGGCATACTCCAATTCGTCCAAGCGGTCTTGCAAACTTGCACCGCCCATGTGCCCCAGCTCCATACCTGCGGTACAAGACGCATTGGGGTGTGCCTTTTGGCATGTGGTCGCGTGCAAATTCACAGGTAAATGCTGCGGCATAATAAGCCCATCTTCTGCCACAAGTAAGATGGCTCGCTCCATAATATTTTGTAATTCTCGTGCATTACCTGGCCAGTCATAACGCTGAAGCATATCGGCGGCGCTGAGCGAAAGGCGAATATGCGAGCGCCCATTGGCGGCAGCAAATTTTTCCATAAAATGATTGGCAATAAGAATTATATCATCCCTACGCTCCCTTAGCGGCGCTAAGGTAATAGGAAAAACATTTAAGCGATAATACAAATCCTTGCGGAAAGTTCCTTGTTCCACCATGGCTTCAAGCGATCGATTGGTAGCAGCAACAATGCGTATATCAACTTGCCTTGTTTCCATGCCGCCAAGGCGTTCAAAGCGTCTGTCCTGCAACACGCGTAAAAGTTTTGCTTGAATAAGTAAGCTCAGCTCTCCAATTTCATCAAGGAAAAGCGTTCCGCCATCTGCCATTTCAAAACGTCCGCGCCTCACTGAAATAGCACCGGTAAAAGCCCCTTTTTCATGCCCAAAGAGCTCACTTTCTATAAGATTTTCCGGTAAAGCGGCGCAGTTTAGTGAAATATAAGGCTGATTGGCTCTGGGACTTGCCGCATGAATGGCCTGCGCTGTCAGCTCTTTGCCCGTGCCACTTTCGCCGCAAATGAGCACCGTAGTACAAGACGGTGCCACCTGCCCAATTTGTGTATACACATATTGCATGGCATCTGAATTTCCTACAAAGGCCGTAGGACGAGCTACTGTGCTGTTTTTATTTGTACTATGCATATAGCTTTGGCGCGTTTTAGCAGCCCTCGCTAACATGGAGGCAATGATAGAAAGCAAACGTGCGTCCTCTTCGAGGCTATGCTTTTCGGCAAAAAGTCTATCCACACTTAAAGCACCCACCACATGATCATCTAATTTAATAGGTACGCACAAAAACGAAACTTCATCTTTTTGAGTATTACGCGAGCGAGTACGATTTAAAAATAACGGTTCATCCGAGATGTGCGAAACAAGCATGGGCTCTCCGGTAGAAATCACCTTACCTGTAACCCCCTCACCTGCTTTATATTGTCCGCGCGCCTTTTCGATGGGATTTAATCCATACGCCGTTTCAATGTGCATTTTATCCCCCTGAGGCGACAAAAGCGTAATACTGCCCCGCATCATATTCAAATGCCTTGCCATAAGCTTTAGGGCGCCATCAAGGGTATCTTCAATATGTGCCGCGCTATCAAGGAGCTGACTTAATTCAAAAAGTAAACGTAATTCTTGGACATCATTGCTTGGGGTAAGGGATATTTTTTCTGTCGCCGCACGCTCATCATGAGTTTCATGCGTTTTTTGTAGATTTATATCATCAAGAGACTCTTTTTGAACCTTAGCAGTGTTTTTATTTTTTTTATTCATACGCGCAAGTAGTTCCTTAAAAAATTAGTCAACATATTTTACAAAAATGTATAAAAGTTTCTAACTTCAAAGAGCTAAACATGCAACGATTATTTAACATCGATTGTTGGAGTATTTAATTTTTATGTGGGAGGCTCTGCCTCCCACCCCCTCCGCCAAAGGGGTTTAACCCCTTTGGAAACCCAAAGGCGCCATTTCAACAAGTTGAAAATGGCGTTAATAACTCAGCAATATTAAAAATGCTGCCTTAAAAGATTTTTATTCAGTTATTTTTTAAAAGATTCTTACAGCAATGTAGAAAAGAGAGAATTACTTAGCGTTGTTCCACGTTGTAACTTCCTGCATGAATGGATGATTTTTAGAAAAAAGCTTGCGCGCAATGCACTGCTGAGCAATATGTTCACGGCAAGCTACAATGATTCGGCAATTATTTTGCGCATCACGCTCTTGGCACAGCTTAAATAATAGCTGTGCTACGCCGGCAAGCTCTGGTAAATTCGCCTTGACCGCCACATGATATGCAAAAAAAAGGCAAGAAAGTCTTTGTGGCACACGCTGCATAAGCCATTGAAAATACGCTCGATATTCTTCTTCATTTTGCATAGAATGCGCTAAAATATGTAGCCAATTTTCAAAGCGAGCTTCAGCCATATCCATGGCCGGTAAATCTTCATTTAAGGCGATACTTTCTTTAAGGTTAAGCACTGTGCGCAGATTATCCCCCTTGGCGTGCGAAAC
>CAYJHU010000071.1:0-9736 GCA_964369655.1 uncultured Desulfovibrionaceae bacterium
GCTAAGGGGGGGTCTGTGATGCCAGTTGCATATATCAACATGACATAAAGTATTTATTTTTTAAGTTGAAGTATTCTCTAGCATGGCTTTAGCAATCATGATTGTGGTTTCGCCGTCATTGTCAGTGAAAGAATGAAATTCAGTCCCATTATGCGTGCTACTTTCGCCTTGAGTCCAATTATTGGCATCAAAGACAAATTCACCATTTTCAGACTGTTCCACACCCTTAAGACTATCTAAAGCTTCTTCGGTGGAAGTTGCACCGGTCACATCGGCATCATTGCTAAAGATAAACATTTCTGTATTGAGGGCACTATTCAATAATTCCGACATATCAGTATCTGTTACGTCGCCACTAGCTACCACAATATCAAAACCTGCACCGGAATCGATGTCCGCCTCAAGCAAATTGCTTCCCACATAGATAAGGTCACTACCTTCGCCTGTGCTGACGCTTTCAAAGTTATCAATTCTGACATTATCAGCGCCGCCAATGGCGATGGAGCCTGCTTGGCTAAAATCAATGTAAGAATCATCGCTCGTTTCATAAATAAAGGCATCATAACCTTCGCCACCATCAAGATAGGCTTTGGCCGCAGCAGTAAAACCTACTGCTGAAAAGGTATCATCACCCTCTCCGCCTTTAATAATATTATCGCTGGTGGAGTCAGCATTCATCTGACCATCAATGCTGATGTTGTCATTACCTGCGCCAAGGTCAATGGTATTGGTGCTGGACCAATTGGCATCCATATTTCCGTCAATGCTGACATTGTCGTCACCATCACCCATTTCCATGGTATTGTTGGCGTTTTTGTAAGCGTAAATATCGCCATCGATGTTTAAAGCATCATCACCTGTGCCAAGCTTAATAATATTGGTTCCGCTGTCATTGGCATTGAGTGCGTCGCCATAACGATTACTAGAGTCGACAGACCAATATCCGCCACCAAAGGTTCCGTCATTTTGAATATTCAAAACGTCATTGCCAGCGCCAAGATCCACTTCGTTAACCCCATTGGCCTTGGTGGCTTCAAAGGTATGCTCGGAATAAGTGGCATTTTTCCCACCAACGGCGGTCATAACGTCATCACCATCACCGGTTAGGATAAGGTTTTTGGCATTATCGCCTTCTATTTCGCCTTCTATATAGACGGTATCATCGCCGCTACCCATATCTATCTTATTGAATGTTTCTGTACCATTGGCTGGATTTTTATCTCTGGCAACTATGGCAAACTTAAAGCCGCTTACGCCATCGGTGACTAATTCAAACTTATCATCTCCGGCGCCCATATCAATGATGTTTTGTGCGCTATCACCTTCGGCTTTAATGCCCACAACGCCATGAGCACCAGCTTTAGTACCTTCAGAGTATAAGGATAAGCTATCATCGCCGGTACCCGTATCTAAGGTAACGGTGTTGCTTCCAAGAGATACAACATTATAAGCGTGAGCGCCTGTAGCATTAAAGCTCAGTACATCATCGCCTGCTGCGGTATCAATGTTCGCATTGTAGGTTTTACCTGTGGCACTACCAATATTGGTGGCATTGGTCTGATTTTCAACGCTGTCAGTATCAACAATGACGCCTTCAATAATATCTGTATTATTGGTGCCGACAATAGCGTCAGCATCAGCTGCCTTGTTAAAGTAACTATAGCTAAAGGTGCTGGTATCATTGGCCAAGGGCTCATCGTCAGTACTTTTAATTTCTACTGTGGTTTTAATACCATCGCCGTCAATTTTTATTTCGCCGCTGGCATCAAGGATGGCATCACTGGGGATATTGGTAGAATAGCTATATGTGCCATCGCCATTATCTACAGCTGTAGTTTCATAAAACTTTCCGCCATATTCAAGCTTTACGGTCATGGTGTTTTCTTCATTGGTGGTATCTACCGTAAAAATAGTACCGTGAACTGTCACCATTCCGGTTTCTAAAGCAGTAGTACCATCCCCCACAAAACCTTGTACGGAATCAATGCTAATATCCACAACCACGATGCTATTTTCTACTTGTACGGTGGTTTGAGCACTGTCACCGTCAGCATCCGTAAATTGTATACCAAATTCACCATCACCGGAGCCATTACCTTCAACAGTATACTCACCGGTCTCAGGATTCATATTCACCGAACCCCAATCAAAATCATAGGTGACGGTACCATCTTCGATTTCAGTCACTTGATTGGCACCAAGCACGCTGAATTCTCCACCGCTGCGCTCTGCACCTTCATCAAAGTAATCAGAAGCAAACTTAGTAGAAGAATCACCGGCTTTCATGTGGAGATTTTCAGCTTCAGCCGTTAAGCTTACGGTAGAATCCTCGACGCTTACGCTTACGCTACCGCTGGTGCTTAGTCCTGCGTCATTACCAATGGTAAAGCCAAAATTTAATTCTGCACTGTCTTGCCCTACTCCATCATGTTCAATGGGTTGGGATAAAGTCACGTTATAATCGCCGGTATAATTTCCATTACCATCCTTTTGCATGGTTACAGAAAGTACCTCTTCGCCGTTGGCTGTGCCCACAAGCGTGTCACCCTCAACAGTCCAAGTAACCTCAGTGCCATTGGAAGTGAAAATTTGAGGTTGGTCTTCGCTATTCCAAGCAAAGGTCTCTCCTCCCTCACTGCCAAAGTCAAGCTCTACGCTACCCTCTCCCCGTACAGGTATAAAACCAACGGTGCTTGCGAAAAAATCACCTTCAGAAAGCGTAGCTTCGTCTGTCACATCACCAACACTGGGCTTTGTATTGCTAATAAGGGTATGCGAAACCTTGTCACCATCACCATCGGTAAAGGTAAGCTTCACATCGCGGCTACCTTCACTATCATGAGGGAAAGAAACATCCCAATTTTGATTGTCGGTGCTGGTCATGGTCACGTCGCCAATTTGGATGGTATACACATCACCATCATAGCTCGTGTTTATATTTTGAGAATTGCCATCAGCAGCTTTCCACTGTCCGTCCTCGGCATCCCATGTCACGCTGTACTTAACAGTACCAGCGCCGGCAAGGGTAATGGAAGCTCCATCCATATCACCGCCAAAGTCCACAGCAAGATTACCGCTGGCAATGCCGTCGGTAACGTCAAACTCTGTACTTGTACTGCCACCAGCTATTTGCGGAGCACTATCACCAATGGTTATGGTAACATCAACAAAGCCTTCGTTACCGCTGGCATCTTTTACTGGGATTTGCACGACTTCGGTGGCGGAATCGCTATTGGCATCATGCTGATAGGCTTGATTTTGTGTAAAAACGAGTTGCCCTTCAGTATTGAAGCTAAATGTTCCAAGAGGATTATCAGCATCACCGACAGTGAGGCTATCACCTACTATATTATAAGAGGCATCGTCTGGTAAATCTATACCATCAACCACCACCTGCTGAGCCATGTTGCCATCGTCACTGCTTACTTGACCGTCAAGATCACCGCCAATGACAGTATCAACATCATAGGCAGCTTTATCTGTAGCTGTGGACTCGTTGCCTGCCTTATCAACAACAGTAATGGAAGCAGAAACTTCATCGCCGGCTGCAAGGTCGCTACCAAGCACAGGAATGGAAAATTCGCCATTCTCTCCAACAGTTCCAGAATAATCCTTATTATTCACGGAGATGGTAACCTTATCGCCTGCTTTTACATCACCTTCTACACGACCTGTAACATTCACTGTGCCGCCGGCTTCAGTGGCATTGATTGTATTATCAGAAGTAATATCATCTAATGTAATAGAAATGGAGGGCGGGGTTGTGTCAAGGGCAGTAATGGTATGCGAAATACTATCGCCGTCACCGTCGGTAAAAGAAAGCTTAACGTCACGATTGCCGTCACTTTCATGAGGGAAAGAAACATCCCAATTTTTATTGTCGGTGCTGGTCATGGTCACATCGCCAATTTGGATGGTGTATACATCACCATCATAGCTTGTGCTCACATTTTCAGTACTGCCATCAGCAGCTTTCCACTGTCCGTCCTCAGCATCCCATGTCACGCTATATTTAACAGTTCCTGCGCCGGAAAGCGTAATGGATGCGCCATCCATATCAGCGCCAAAGTCCATGGAAAGACTACCGCTGGCAACGCCGTCAACACTATTAAACTCTGTATTTGTACTATCATCGGCCATTTCCGGAGCAGTGTCAGCTATGTTTATGGTAATATCAACAAAGCCTTCATTGCCACTGGTGTCTTTCACTGGAATTTGCACTACCTTGGTGGCCATGTCGCTATTTTCATCATGCTGATAAGCTTGATTTTGCGTAAAGACCAATTGCCCTTCAGTATTAAAGCTAAATGTTCCAAGAGGATTATCAGCATCACCTACAGTGAGGCTATCTCCTTCGAAATTATAAGAGACATCGTCTGGTAATTCTATGCCATCAACCACCACTTCTTGAGCCATGTCGCCGTCGTCACTGCTTACTTGTCCATCACGGTCACCGCCAATTTCTGTATCCACTTCATAGGCAACTTTATCTGTGGCTGTGGCTGTATTGCCAGCCTTATCACTCACAGTGATGGAGGCAGAAACATCATTGTCGGCTGCAAGGTCGCTACCGAGCACAGGAATGGTAAACTCTCCATTATTCCCGACTGTTCCGAAATAGTCTTTACCATTCACGCTAATAGTAACTCGGTCACCTACATTCACTTCGCCTTCTACACGACCGGTCACATTCACTATGCTACCGGCTTCTGCAGCATTAATGATATTATCTGCAGTAATATCATCCAGCTCAATGGAAATGGAGGGCGGAGTTGTATCAATGACAGTAGAGGTTTCAGACTTGCCGATAAAACCTTCTTCTGTAGTCACGGTAGCTTCTACATTGAGCTCGCCATCTTCTGGCGGATCAACCCAAACAGTGATGCCATTTTCAATCATGTCATCGGTAACGATAACAGTCTCAATTACTTCATTATCTTTTTTAATAACAACTTCGTCGCCTGCTTCAACGCCCTCTTCTAAGGTGACTTCAATTTGCACTTTATCAGCATTTGAACCAGCAAGGTCGTCTTTAGAAACAACGCCATCATCATCACCTTTTATGCTTACGCTGATTTTCGGCGGCACGTAGTCGTTGGTAGCATCCGTATCTTTACTGTCTTCAGCACTTTCTTGCTGTGAAAGAGTACGAGTTCTTTGTACATTTACGGCAGCAGAGGCCGCAGTAACATTTTGGGCTTCGCTTAATTCGGATGTACTGGCGGTATGAGCTTGATCAAGGCCCTTCAGACTATCAAGTCCGCCTTGCAAAGAGGTGGTGACGGTATCTACGCCACTTCCTCCGCTCATATTTTGTGTCGCAGATATACCTGCGGCAGGCATGAGTTCTTCCCCAAGCGTTGCAAAAAAATCTTCGCCTGAGACTTCAGTCCCTTCCACAATAAAAGCTGGCATGTTTTCAGCATTATATGCATCATAAAAATCAGTTAAGTTGACTGCGGATGCATCTTCAAAAGAAATGATGAGGTTGTCACCTTCGCGAGTAAGGGTGGCATCTGCTGCATTAAAGTCGAGAACAAAGAGTTCGCTCTCTTGGGGGTCAATAGTTAAGGTTGTTCCCGCTTGGGGCTTAACGATAGTGATATTAGCCATAAAAAATTTCCTTTTTTTCGTGAAAAAAGCCCATCACAAAGGGTTATCTTTCACGATAATAGTAACAACGTACAAAATACGAATAAAAAAAGGGGATATAAAAGGCGCTACAAAAACACTGTGCTATGTAACGACGAGGAATGTCCTCGGGTGCAAGACCCATAAACCATAAAAACTCATGGTTTATAATAAAAAGGGGGTAAGAAAATTACCCACACGCAAGTTTCGCGTAAACAAACAGTAATACCGTCTTTAGGGAATGTCAATTTTTTCTATGAAAATTTCAAAAATAATTTGCTTTCAAGCTTTTTTAAGCGTGAAACGAACCTACATCAAAGCAATTGCAAATATCTTCCTCAGACAGTTTTTCCTTGATAACTATTTCGCCTTGCGGATTAAGCAAGATAAAACGGTTGCCAAGGCGTAGTGCTTGCTCCACTGAATGACACACCATGATGCAATGCGTTGTTTTTGCTACTTTTTTAATGACTTCTTCAATGGACTTTGTTGTTATCATGTCAAGAGAGGCGGTAGGCTCATCCAGCAAAAGATAGTCTGGCTCTAAAGCCAAGGTGCGCGCAAGGCAAAGCCTTTGTTGTTGTCCCCCTGAAAGTTCCGTTGCCGGACTTTGCAAGCGCCAATGCACATCGTCCCAAAGCTTCACCATGCGTAAAATATCTTCCAATTGTTTTTGGGAGGATTCTTTGCTAAGCATTCCATGAAATTGTAAAGGAAATAAAATATTTTGCTCAATACTTAGGGGTAAAATATGCGGCGTTTGAAAAACCATCCCCACACGCCTGCGCAAAGCATCAATACTCCCCAATGGTGTATTTTTTCCGTAGGAAGTTGCAGCATAAATAGGCAAGTCCTGACCATCAAAATGTAAATAAATTTCGCCAGATGTAACACATTTTGCTTCACATTCATTCAAGCGATTGATAGCCCTTAGCAATGTTGTTTTTCCGGCACCTGAACGCCCAAGCAATACACTTACTCCTCCAACGTCCAGCGTAAAAGAAATATTTTGCAAAATTACAACATTTTGCAATTGAACACTTAAATTTTCAACTTGTAAACTTTTCATATCATTCTCTTAGTTAACAATAATTTGTTTATGTGAGTAGCGTTTTTGTATAAAGTGAGCCGTAGTTATAAAAAATATGGATAAGAGCAAAAGCACCAAGGCCGCCCCAAAGGCTTGGGATAATTCCGCGGCATCTTGGTATTGTGCCGATTTATAATAAATTAAAAATGGTAAAGCTTCAAAGCGTTGTCCCAGTCCTTGCGGAAAGCCTGCATTAATAACGGCACCCGTAAGAATAATTACGGCCGTATCCTCAGCCGCTCGCCCCATGGCTAAAATAATACCGCCCATGATGCCGCCGCTTGCTTGGGGTAAAAGAAGTTTTCGCAGTAAAATAGCTTTAGAAAAACCCAAAGAATAGCCTGTGATTCGTAAAGATTGTGGTAAACTTTCCAGCGCATTACGCGTTGCTACAATAATCACCGGAAGCACTAGAAAAGTTAGACACAAAGCTGAAAGTAGCATACCAACACCAGCTTCAGGAAAAATCGTGCTTCTTAAAATAATAATGAGCAGTAAACCAAAAAAGCCCATAACAATTGAAGGTATGCCTGCCAATAAATCCACCAATAAGGAAAACACTTTTTTCTCACGACTTGTGGCGTATTCCGCAAGATATATGCCCACACAAAGACCGGGAACAGTGGCAAGAGTAATGGTAAGCACAAGAAGCATCAACGTTCCAACACAAGCATACCAAATACCATCCCAAACTCGACTTTGCCCAAATATCGCCGAGAAAGCAGGAGTATCACCAAAAAATAAAGACAAATTTATTGCACCAAGCCCCCGATACAAAAGAAAAGCCATGAGCGCAAACACACATGCACACATAAAATATACGGCAAACTGACAACACAGACGGAAAATTTTTATGAGCCACAGCGAACAAAAAATGGGCTTTACGAGATTTATTTCTTCCGAAGATTTTAATAAAATTTGCCGTAAACAAAGACTGCTCACAAGGCTGATAATAAGCAACCACGCCGCCGCCAAAAAGAGGGAATTATAGGCAATGCCGCCAGCCTCCATGGCAGTAACCAAGGTCATATGCGCGCTAAGTGTGCGAATGCTTGAAAATAAAGAATCCGGAAAAAGCGGTGCATTGCCTGCAAGCATAAGTGAGATAAGGGTATCCCCCAAGGCACGCCCCAAGGCTAAAAGCCCTGCGCTTAAAATCCAGCCCTTGCACGCAGGAAGCACCAAACAAACTAGACTCTGCATGGATGAAAAACCAAGAGCAGTGGCGCCCATGCCCACTTTATGCCACGTTTGCTTAAGGGCCGTTTGCAACATGAGCACCATGGTTGGCAATATGAGCAAGGCCAAGACCAGCATGGCCGTAAACCAACTTAAGCCTGAGCCGCCGGCCATTTTGCGCACCAAGGGAACTAACACAAAAATTGACGTAAAACCGTAAACCACCGTGGGAATTGTGGTCATAAAACGCACTAAAGCAGTGATAAAATTTGCCCGATTCGTATTTCTTTGCCACTGCACATAACAAGCAATGCCAACCGCCCAAGGCCATGCTAGCAAGAGTGAGCTTAATGCCAGTGCAATTGAAGCGCTTAGCATAGGTAAAATGCCAAACAATTCGGCATCCGGTTGCCATTGCCATGTGAGCACACTCCACACATCCTCGTGCAAAAATACAGGCACTGCAAAGGCTATAATTACCCCCCAGATGCAAAGTATGGCGCCCATACTTAACCATGAACAATATTTTAACATTACGTATTCTTATAATTAGGGGAAGGCATAATCCCCTTCCCCCAAATGTATTACTTTAATGGAATGTAGCCACTTTTTTCAATAAAGGGCTTAGCTTCAGGAGAAAGAATATATTCTACAAAAGCCTTGGTTAAGCCCTTAGGCTGACCATTGGTATTCATATACAATTGACGCACCACGGGATAAGTCATGCTTTGAGCATTTTCTTGGTTGGCGGCAATACCATCAAGGGCAAGAGCCATAATGCTCTTATCCAAATGCCCAATGCTAACATAACCAATGGCATTTTCATCTTGTGCAACAGCGGTTTTCATGGCGCCGTTGGAGTTTATGACAACTGCTGAGGGCACAACCTTACCCTTATCTAAACCCTTAGATACAAAGCAATCTCTTGTGCCGCTACCGTCTTCGCGGGTATAGACTGTTATGCTTGCATCCTTGCCGCCAACTTCCTTCCAATTGGTTATTTTGCCAAGGAAAATATCTGCCAATTGTTTTTTTGTTAAAGCTTTAACACTGGAATTTGGATGAACCACTGCGGCAACACCATCAATGGCAAAGGGAAAGCTTAGAAGCTTAAACTTTTTAACCTCAGCGTCCTTCAAAGGGCGACCGCTATTGCCAATATTTACTAAGCCTTTTGCAACTTGCTCCACGCCAAGGCCAGAACCTCCACCGGCTATGGTAATGACCACGTCGGGATATTTTGTCATAATTTCGCGGGCAGCTGCTTTCATTACAGGGATATGCGCTGTGCCTCCGGCAATATTTACAGTGCCCTTTAAGCCTTTAAATGCATCAAGCTTTGTACTCTCAGTTGCATGAGCTGCGTGAGACAGACCTGCCATTATACCTAGCGATAAAACACAAGCACAAAATAATTTTACACCATTCCTAAACATATATCTCTCCAAAAATTTTTAATAGTAATTCAAAAAATAAACAAAAAAACCGCACTAAAAGTACGGCAAATTGGGGGAAGCACTTAGGCTTTGCAGATATATGGATAAATTGAGACTATAAAATCAGAAGAGAATTTACCTTACTGCAAAGCACCAAGGGACAACCTGCCCCCATAACTTTTGCGTCAGGTAAAGCCAAAAGAAGACACAGCACAAAAATGCATATGAATATCAAACGCTTCAAATAAAGCTATAGGTAAATGTCTTCCTTGCATTTTTCTTACATACTCCAAAGAACATATATAGGTCAAGTAGAGAAGAGCATCACCTAACAGTTAAAGCACAGCATTCTAATTTAATAGAAAATCCTGGGGGAGGGAACTTTTTGAAAAAAGTTCCC
>CAYJHU010000072.1:0-4482 GCA_964369655.1 uncultured Desulfovibrionaceae bacterium
ATCCGCATTAAGCCACGCTTCACGGCGCCAAATAATGTGGACTATACCTTACTTGCATCTTCCATGACAGGCGAAAGCCCTAACGATTTTGACTTTGGACTTTCTAAGCGCAAGGCTCTTTATCGCTCCATGCCTTTTGCCTTTCCCGGACGTTATGTGCTCGATCCCAAAACTTTGACCAAGGCGGACTTAGTAAAGCTAAATCGTCAAGGTACTTGGGATTTGCAAGAAAAAGAGCGCACCATTGAGCTCAATGTAGGTTCAGTGGTTATTGCCACAGGTTGGAAGCCCTATGATATGAAAAATTTAAGCAATCTTGGGGCGGGTACAATCAAAAATTGCGTATCTAATATGCAACTTGAGCGTCTTGCTTCGCCCTTTGGGCCTACGTCAGGAAAGCTTGTGCGTACCTCTGATGGCAAAACACCGCAAAAGGTTGCCTTTGTGCAATGTGCCGGCTCGCGTGACGAAAATCACTTAAATTACTGTTCATACTTCTGCTGTATGGCCTCGCTTAAGCAGGCTCAGTATTTTGCCGAGCAAAATCCAAATGTACATATAACAGTGTTTTATATTGATTTGCGTACCCCCGGTCGCTATATGAATGTGCTTGAAAAAGTACAAGCTGCCCCCAATGTGTCCTTTGTGAAGGGTAAAGTTGCCGATGCTGTGCAGGGCGCCGATGATACCGTTGTGCTAACGGTAGAAGATGCCATCCGCGGCGAAAAGCTTACCCTTACATATGATATGGCAATCCTTGCCACTGGCATGCAACCTACGCTTGCTCAGGAAAAATTACCCCTGCCATTGCCCATCGATGAAGATGGCTTTGTGCTTGGCGGTGAAGAGGCGGGAATTTTTGCTGCTGGTTGTGCGCGTATGCCACTTGATGTCATGCGTTCCGCCCAATCTGCAACTTCGGCTGCCATGAAAGCCGTACAAACGGTGAAGGGGGCGTAGCATGGCCACAAAGATAGGTGTATATTTTGATGCTCAAAACATTGGCGGAGGGCTTGCTTTAGAAGTTCTTGCCAGTCAAGTGAGCAAAAAGTGGGGAGATTTTACCCCAGTTGTAAAGTGTTATCCCGTGCTAGCCAATGCCACCAAGGAAATACAAGACGACATTGCCGCCAATGAGCTGGACGGTGTGCTTATTTGTGGCACAAGTCCTCGTAATGATACGGCTGTGTATGCCTTTGGCGAAGTAATGGTAGAGCGCGTAAATTTACGTGAGCAATGTGTTCTTGCCTATAAAAATCCCGATGGTTCTGCCCTTGTGGATGGTGCCGGAAGCATTGCCCCTGCACTCTTAATGCAAATGGCTGAAGACTATGTGCACATGGGTGTGGTGAAATTGCAAAAGGGTGCTCCACCTGAAGCTGCTGAAAATAAAGGTGTTAAGCGCGTGCTCGTTGTGGGCGGCGGCTGGACAGGTTTAACGGCGGCTATGCAACTTTCCTCAGCAGGCTATGAAGTTGTGCTGGTTGAAAAGCAAGATAAGCTTGGCGGCCATGTACAAAATATCCCCAATGCCAGCCCCTTACAGGCACCATGGACCGAGCCGCAAGCTTCTGGTCTTGATGCCAAGATAGCGGCTGTGCAAGCGGATAAAAATATTACCGTGTATACTTCTGCAAATATGGGCAAACTTTCCGGTCAGCCCGGTGAATTTGTAGCCACGGTAAATACCTCTGAAGGCGAAGTTATCATCGAAGTGGGCGCCGCAGTGCTTTCCACCGGTTGGACTCCGCTTGATGCGAAAAAATATCTTGCTTCCATGGGCTATGGGGTGCTCCCCAATGTCTATCATGCCGGTGAGTTCGGTAAGCTTTTGCGTGAAGGAAAAATTCAGCCCAAGCGCGTGGCTTTTATCCTTGATACTACATTGGCTGAAGAAGCTGCCAAGGCATCTGTTGAAGCGTGCGTAGAAGAAAATGATGAAGAAGGTTTGCCACCTGTCACCGATGCTCCTGCTGAGCAAGCGGAAGAAGGTGCGGAAGAAAAGTTTGTTAAAGAAGATTTGGAATGTATCAAGCATCTAAGCTATTCCAATTCCGTTTCTTCCATTGCCGCTTTGCGCCTTGCCAATGCTGTGTGTGATAAGGATGAAGGCGCACAAGTCTTCATTTTATATAAGCATATGGTAGTACAAGGCTTGCTTGAGCGTTATTATAAGCATGCGCAAAATCGCCTCGGAATTATGATGACCAAGGCCGATGTGACCGCCATAGCTAAAGGCGAGGGCGAAGCGCTTACCGTTTCTTGTCAAAACACCTTGCTGGGCATGGATTTTGACCTTGATGTGGATGCCATTGTGCTTCCTACAGGTATTGTACCCACCACTGCTAAAGAAGCGGTCATGCAGTTTGACTATCGTCAAGGGCCTGATTTCCCAGACCTTGGTCTGTTTAACGGCTTTAGCGATTCAAACTATATCTGCTTCCCATACGAAACTCGTCGTACCGGCGTGTATGCCGCAGGTTGCGTACGTCAACCCATGACCATGGATGCTTGCGAAGAAGATGCCTATGGCGCCGCTTTAAAAGCCATTCAGTGTATTGAATCTGTCAGCCATGGTGTATCTGTACATCCTCGTTCCGGCGACTTGTCATATCCCATCTTCAACTTTGTACGTTGCACACAGTGTAAGCGTTGCACCGAGGAATGCCCCTTTGGCGCCCTTGATGATGATGAAAAAGGCACGCCAAAACCCAATCCTGCACGTTGCAGACGTTGCGGTACTTGTTTTGGTGCATGTCCGGAGCGCGTCATTTCCTTTGCCAACTATAATATTGACCAAATCGGTTCCATGATTCGTGAAGTGCATGTGCCCAAGGACTTCAAAGCCGACGGCCCGCGCATTCTTATCTTGGCTTGTGAAAATGACGCTTACCCAGCCCTAGATATGGCGGCCATGCGCCGCAAGGCTTGGAGCCCGTATGCACGCATTATTCCTGTGCGTTGCCTTGGTTCTATCAATGCCATCTGGGTTTCGGATGCCATGAGTAAGGGCTTTGACGGCGTCATGCTTCTTGGTTGTAAATATGGTGATGACTATCAGTGCCACTTTATTAAGGGTTCTGAAATTTGTAATCGCCGTAAAGAAAATATTGCGGAAACCCTCAATCGTTTGGGTGTTGAGCCTGAGCGTGTAGATCAGCTCGAAGTTGCCATTGATGAATATGATAAGGTACCTGATCTCATTGATGGCTTTGTGTCCCGAATCATCAGCATGGGGCCAAACCCCTTCAAAGGCATGTAGGAGGCGTTATGGCACAATTGAAAATACAACCAGATATGGATTTTGTGCGCGGACTCAGTGAGGCCGGCGGCGATTCGGTGAAAAAGTGCTATCAATGCGCCACCTGCTCCGTTGCTTGCCCCGTAGCTCCTGCCAACAGTCCCTATCCGCGTAAGGAAATGGTCTGGGCCTCATGGGGCATGAAGGATAAACTCAAAGGTGATATCGATTTGTGGCTTTGCCACAATTGCGGTAATTGCTCGGAGCTGTGCCCACGCGGCGCCCGCCCTGCAGATATTATGTCTGCTGCGCGTAATATGGTCTATCGTGACCTTACAGAACCAAGCATCATTGGCAAGTGGATGAGCTCGGCTAAGGGTTTACCCATGCTTTTTGGTATACCCGCGATATTGTTCCTCGTTATTTGGGCCATTCGCGCCAGCATTGTTGGCTCATGGTTTCCCACCAATGAGGACGGAAGCATTGTGTATAGCTCCATCTTCCATATCCTTTTTGTAATTGACCCTTTGTTTATGGTGACATTTTTCGGTGCAGTTTTTGTGCTCTTTAATGGCTCACGCAAACTCATTGCAAGCTTTAAGCCTGAGGGCACGATGCTGGTAGTTGGTAAAACTAAACCGTGGTTCCTGCACTTGTTTGATGTTCTTATTCAAGAAGTTAGAACTCATAAGAAGTTTAGTGATTGCCATGCGCAAGATGAAACTGAAGAACAACAAAAAGATAAAAATAGTCGTAAAGTTGGACATATGATGCTTGTAGCAAGCTTTGCTGCCTTGGCCACCGTCACGGCAGTAGTGGCCGGTGCTGCTTGGGGGGGAATGATTTTTCCTGCTCTGCAAATGCCAACGCCGCTTGATCAACTTAACCCTGTGAAAATTCTTGCAAATATAGGCGCATTAGCCATGGTTGTTTCCTTGGGAATGCTCACCGTTAGGCGCAGAAAACTCAACCCAAGTAAGGAAACCTCAAGCTTTTATGATTGGTACTTGCTGGGCATTATTTGGCTTGTTGCTATTACAGGAATTTTAAGTCAAATGTTTAGACTTATGGAATTTGCTGTACCGGCATTTAGTATATATTACTTGCACTTGGTAACAGTGTGGATGCTTTTTGCATACTTACCATGGTCAAAGCTTGGGCACTTTGTTTACAGAGTTGTTGCATTGACCTATGTGCGTATGCTAGGTCGCAAATAACCATGCGTTGAAAAAGCACCGTTT
>CAYJHU010000072.1:4582-9705 GCA_964369655.1 uncultured Desulfovibrionaceae bacterium
AAAAATATAAAAGCTTCGTAAGAGGCGCAGAGAAATAATTAAGCTCCTAAGGAGGAGGTCATATGTCTGATGTTGCTCGTAAAGTCTTTCCCATGGAAAATGTGCTTGCCCTCGTGGTAGGCAATGAAGATGTTGATGTAAAAGAATTGGCTGGCTACCTTGTAGGCCGCAGTTTTGAATGTGATTTTAGCTCGCGCGCTGTAGCTCCTCTTGCTGCCGGCTGGCTTGCAAGTCTTTATCCAAAATTTGTAGCCCTTACATGGGATGACTCCAAGCCTTGGGGTACCTTTGTACAAGAGAATAAGGGTGAGCTGGGCGATTCTATTTCACTTGAGCCCATGAGCGAAAAGATGAAAGAATTTGCTGGTAAAACTCTTGATTATATTGATGAAATGGACAGAATAGTCAAGAGTCAAGGCACTGAAATTGCAGAACTTGAAGCAAAAGTAAATGCCCTTGCTCCACTTGAAAATAAAACTAAAGAGTTAGAAAAAAATTGCGATCAATTGGAAGCAAAAGTTAAAACCATGACCGCAGAAATGGGCGGCTTACGTCGCGACATGTTGCCCTTCCAAGGCAAGATGGCCATTGATGAAGCAGAGCTTTTGAATCTGATAAAAACAACTATCAAAGATAATATGAAGGGCATCGTTGTGGCAGCTGGCGGCGCTGCTGCAGCCGGCGCTGTGGCTGACGCTGTTGTTGAAGAAGCAGCTGTTGAAGATTCCGGCCCAGCCCCTGATTTTGGTTTTGGTACTTCCGGAGCCAATGACGATGGTTTTGGTTTCTAAAAGAAATTAATTGTTTTTTTCTGGGGGGACACTTTTTTGAAAAAAAGTGTCCCCCCAGGCCCCCCTTCAAAAAACTTTTATTTGCATTTTTATTTACTTCGTAAATAAAAATGCTTTTCTATTTCATAGCTAAAAATATAGATTCTTAAGGCCCATCCCTAAGGGAGCTGAGCAATGGGCGCGTTTTGAAAGGAGAGGGGAGGAGTTTGGGGAGGGGAGAGGAAAATCTTTTTGGCGCTAGCAAAAGTTTTCCTCTCCCCTTCCCAATAAACTAACTAATTACGACGACCTCTGTCGCCACGATCGCCACGACCACGGTCACCGCTACGGCCTCCACGATCGCCGCCACGTCCGCCTTTATCGCTACGGGGTGGGCGGGCTGTGCTTTCGGGTGTCCACTCTATGCCCTGCTCTTCTAGCAAGACGGCCTTACGGCTGGCACGGATGCGATCGCCATTAACTTCAATAACTTTCACAACCATATCTTCGCCAAGATGCGCTACATCACCGGGTTGATCTACACGATCAGTATCCAATTGCGACACATGCACGAGGGCTTCTACATTGGGGAGAATTTCTACAATGCAGCCGATTTCTAATATTTTACGCACTTTACCGGTATAATTTTTACCAATATCAGGGCGTTGATCATAGTATTGCACCATTTCCTTGGCGGTGGCCATGGCATCGGCAGTGGGCGCAAAAATGGAAATGCGGCCGCTATCATCAATGTCAATGGAGGCGCCGGTGTTGGCGGTAATAGCTTTAATATTCTTACCACCGGGGCCGATAATAAGACGTATAATATCAGGATTCACAAAAATTTCAGCATGCTGTGGGGCATAGCGTGACAATTCTTGACGAGGAGTTTCTAGGGCTTTGCCCATTTCACCAAGGATATGTACACGAGCTTCACGAGCTTGTTCCATGGCTTTTGCCATAACTTCTGTGGTGATACCGGTGATTTTAATATCCATTTGTACGGCGGTTACACCTTCAGCAGTACCGGCAATCTTAAAGTCCATATCGCCAAGGGCGTCTTCATCACCCAAGATATCAGTGAGCACGACAAATTGCCCTTCTTCGTGGATAAGCCCCATGGCTACACCAGCCACAGGAGACTTCACAGGCACGCCTGCATCCATCAAAGAGAGGGAGCCACCGCACACGGCAGCCATGGAAGAAGAACCATTGGATTCTAGTGTTTCAGACACTATACGAATGGTGAAGGGGAAAGAATCGCCTTGTGGTAAGATATAGCGAAGAGCCTTTTCTGCCAAAGCACCATGCCCAATTTCGCGACGAGAAACACGCACAGGCTTTACTTCCCCCACAGAATATGGGGCAAAGTTATAATGTAACATAAAGCGGTTGGTCTTGTCGCCGGTCAAAGAGTCAGTACGTTGCTCATCGGTAGAGGAGCCAAGCGTTGCCACCACAAGGGATTTTGTCTCACCACGGGCAAACAAGGCCGAACCATGCGCACGAGGTAAGAGAGAGGTTTGCACTTGAATGGGGCGTACGGTCTTGGTGTCACGCCCGTCAATACGCTTGCCTTCCTTTACAATACGCTGACGCACCACCTTTTTTTCAAGGCCGCCAATGAGGTCTGCAACGCTCTTTAATTCTGGATGCTCAGCAAAGGCTTCATCAGCTAACAAGGCTTCCATAACGGCTGTCTTCACAGCACCACGAGCTTCCTTACGAGCCATTTTTTCTGGCACTTGCATGGCAGCTTCAAGACCATTTGCCATAGCTACGGCCTGCACTTTTTCTACCAACGCAGCGTCTTCAGCATGGGGTTCAAAGGTCAGCTTTGCTTTGCCCACAAGCTCAGCCAGCTTTACCTGCACATCAATAAGGGGCTGAATTTCTTTATGTCCCCATTCCAAAGCTTCGATGATAACACTTTCAGGCAAGAATTTGGCTTCGCCTTCCACCATAGTAATGGCTTCACGGCTAGCTGCAAATACGATGTCTAAATCGCTTTGTTCTTGCTGTGCAAAGGTAGGATTAAGCACAAATTGCCCGTCAATGCGACCAATGCGACCACCGGCCACAGGCCCGTCAAAAGGCAAAGGAGAAATAAGCACCGCAGCTGAAGCGCCGGTCAGCGCTAAAACATCGGACTCATTTTCTTGATCTGCAGAAATAACATTGGCTAAAACCTGCACATCTTGCTTTAATCCTTTAGGAAATAAAGGACGGATAGGACGGTCAATAAGACGAGATACCAGCGTTTCCCGTTCAGAAGGACGACCAATTTCACGACGGAAAAAGTTTCCGGGAATGCGTCCAGCAGCATACATCTTTTCGGTATACTCTACCGTTAAAGGGAAAAAGCCCTTGTCTTGCTCGAGCGTTTGTGAGCACGCTGTCACCAGCACCACAGTACCGCCGCACTGAATCCATACAGAGCCATGTGCCTGATTGGCTAAACGCCCCACTTCAAAAATAATTTCCTTCCCACCAACAAATGCATTTAAGCGTGTGGGATTAAAAATATCTTGCATAATACTTTCCTTTCACAAAACAAAGGGGAATCCGAGGAAAGCAGCGATAAAGGATTTTTTCAAGAGAGAAAGGGAAAAACTATCTCATAAAATCATTATCGCTAATATTCTCGGCCCCCCCTTTCTTCTACGCTGTATGTATTTTCATAAATACATACGTTAATTAATACTAAAATGACTCAAGAGGAATTACCCTCTTGAGTCACGCCTAACAAGCTGATCAGGTTTACTTACGCAAGCCTAATTTTTCAATGAGTGCACGGTAGCGTTGGACATCCTTATTACGTAAATATTTTAACAATTTACGACGCTGACCTACCATCTTCAAAAGACCGGTACGGGAATGGAAGTCTTTTTTATGCGCTTTGAAGTGCCCGGTAAGGCTTTCAATACGTGAAGTAAGAAGCGCAATTTGTACTTCGGGTGATCCAGTATCGCCTTCGTGTTTGGCGTGTACATCAATGACAACTTTTTTTTGTTCTGCATTCATAGCCACAGCAATTCTCCATAGAATTTAATGTTATTAATCTGCCGAAAATTCCATTTTCAGCAGGGTGTTCAAAAAGCGCCAAGTGCAAAGAAGCGAAAAGGGCCAAAATGCGCAGTGCATTATGCATACACAAGCAATTTTGTTTTTTGCGCTGACATAGCAGACGGTACTTTTTCACCAGCCGTTATGGACTAAGGATATACCTTAGTCCAAGTTCCACAGTCCCCTTAAAACGGCCCAAACAGGTGCATTTTGCACCATTTTCATGGTTGCCAACGCAAGCGGCGTTCCATCTTCACTCAGTAAAAGAGCATGAGAGCCAACCACTGGCTCTATAGATGCCCCCGTACACTGCTCGGCATGTCTAAAGTGCGTTGCAGGCATGCTTTCTTCGGCTTGTGTAGCACAAGGAGTGAGGTTCCCTGTTCTCTCTTTGGCAGGCACAGGCACATGCGAGTGTTGAACTTTTGCTTCACGATAGGCCACAGGCGTACCGTTCTTGAGTCTTGCTTCTTCTGGCTCTGTGAGTGTGAGCACAGGCCAGTGTGGCAAGGCACGAGCAATGGGCATAACCCATTGTTGCAATTGTTCAGGATGCGCCACGATGGCATCCAAGGTATGTGCGTCGTCAAGGCCAAAGGGATGGCTGTACTCTCGTGTAAGTCCTGTGAGCACGGCTCCGCACCCAAGTCGCATCCCCAAGCTGTGGGCCAGGGAGCGGATATAGGTACCAGAACTACATTCTACACGAAAGTCCACATATGGAAGGCGCACATCTATGACTTCCACATGCGAAATTTCAATTTCTTTCATTTTTACGGGCGTTTCTTTACCCGCACGGGCAAGCTTATACAAGGCTTGTCCTTGGTGCTTGGCGGCAGAATATGGCGGTACTACTTGCTGGCTTTTGCCAAGCCATGCGTATATGGCCTCCCGCACTTTTTCTTCTGTAATATGCGTTGTAGGATTTTGCTCAAGGACAGTACCCTCTGCATCCCACGTGTCGCTTTTTATCCCAAGCTGCAATGTACCGCTATATATTTTATTGCCGTCTGTCAAGAGATGACCGGAAATCTTCGTCGCATGCCCTAGCAACACCAAGAGTACCCCTTCTGCCATGGGGTCAAGGGTGCCGCCGTGCCCTATTTTCTTTTGGCCAAGGCGCTTGAGCGAAGACAAACAACGAGCAGAAGTAGGCCCCTTAGCTTTGTTTAAAACTAACACGCCATGCGCTTGCGGTATTTGCGAACTGGTCATAATAAATAAAATCTCCTGGGGGGAACTTTTGTGAACAAAAGTTTCCCCCCAGACCCCCCTTCAAAAAACTTT
>CAYJHU010000073.1:0-9514 GCA_964369655.1 uncultured Desulfovibrionaceae bacterium
TTTCGGTGAGGAGTTTATCAAGGTCAAGCAAGATGAGCAATCTGTCTTCAAGCTTGCCAACGCCGCGCATATATTCAGAGCCAATACCGGCCACAACTGCTGGTGGTGGTTCCACGGTTGATTCTTTAATGCGCAATACTTCGCACACCGCATCAACAACAAAGCCCACAATTTGTCCGCCAAGGTCCATAACCTTAATACGGGTTTGACTGTCATGCACGGCGGCTTTCATGCCAAAGCGCTTGCGCATGTCAATAACAGGGATAACCTTACCACGCAGGTTAATTACCCCTTCCACGAAGGATGGTGCATTTGGCACCTTAGTAATGGGCATCATGCGAATGATTTCTTGTACTTTCAAAATATCTACGCCAAATTCTTCCACGGCAATTTTGAAAGTAACCATCTGTATTAGGCTGCTGTCATCAGAGCCATGGTACGTGGTTTTGGTATTCATATCATTATCTTCAGACATTATTTACCTCCAGTTTGCAAGATATATCGGCAATAGCTCATTATACTATAGGTGTTAATAAAAAATAAAGTAAAAGCCTTTGCATCTTAAGACACAAAGGCTTTATCATGTTTAACTAAAATACTTTAATCTTAAAGGCCCTTATTTTTCATAATCATAATCATGTCGCATACGCGGTTGGAATAACCCCATACGTTGTCATAGGATGCCTTTTAAGGGGCCGGCGGCGGCGTCCTTAAGCGCCTTGAGCATGGTTTCGGTGTCAGTGGCTTTTTCAAGCACGCAGGTAAAGTCTACCACAGAAACGGTGGGGGTAGGTACGCGTAAGGAGTACCCACTGAACTTGCCCTTTAATGAAGGGATAACCTTTGCAACAGCTTGTGCAGCACCGGTGGAGGTGGGGATAATATTTAATGCAGCAGCTCTGGCGCGGCGTAAATCCTTGTGCGGCATATCGAGGATGCGTTGGTCATTGGTATAGGCGTGAATGGTGCACATGGTACCCACTTGAATACCAAAGGCATCGTTAAGCACTTTTGCCGCAGGGGCAAGGCAGTTGGTGGTGCAAGAAGCATTGGACACCATGTGGTGCTTTTGGGGATCATATGCATTGTCGTTAACGCCAATAACAAGAGTTAAATCTTCGCCCTTAGCAGGTGCGCTGAAGATGATTTTTTTGGCGCCATTTTCAAGGTGCACCTTGGCTTGCTCGGCATTGGTAAACACACCGGTAGACTCAATAACGATATCAACATTATATTTACCCCAAGGCAAGTTCTTAGGATCGCGCTCGCTTAAGCAGTGGATGTTCCAATCATCAAACTTTACGCCATTTTTTTCAGCGCCTTTTACAACCACGTCTTGACCGTTTACAGTAACGTCAACATAAGCGCGGCCATTGGTGGTGGCATATTCAAAAAGATGGAAAATGCTTTCAGCACTGCCAAGGGCGTTAATGGCAACTATTTCGACATCTTTTGCGAAATCTGCATGTAAAATACGGAAAACTTGACGTCCAATACGTCCAAAACCGTTAATGGCGACACGAACTTTACTCATGATTAAAAACTCCTGTAATTTAAGATGAAAAAAACATACTCCCAGCACATGGTCTATGCTTACTATGAACTTTGAGCGTTAGTAGTGTACGAAATCTTAGCTTGATGTTCAAGCTTTAATAAGGATAATTTTTCATTGAAAAATAATAAAATTATTGTTTGTGAAAAAAGTGACATAGCGCAGTGACAGCGCTACTCTAAATATTTTAATTTATGGAATTTCTGCAAGGCAGAAGATTTAATGTTACAAAACCATGCCAAGGTCTAAACATATTTACAAAAATGGAAAATAAGAGTATAATCATTGCTTCCTAAAAATTTGTTTATGTCTGCTCGTTTTTTCACTGCCAACAAGGTATATATTTTTATTTACAAAGGCAGTTATTTTTTTTGTAAACCTTTAATCTCAAAACAATTTTTATGAATGACTCTTTTCCGCCCAAAAATACTGTAAGCCTTGATGAATATAAACTTTTAGCAGAAGAGCTAGAAGCAACACGCAAAAAATTATACTTTATGGAATCCTTGGTAGACAATATACCTGTGCCTGTTTTTTCAAAAGATGAAGGAGGAGTCCTACGCACTGTTAACAAGGCATATGAGGATTTTTTTAATATCCAGCGAAAAGACGTGTTGCATAAAAGCATACAGCAGCTGGATTATTTTTCTCAAGAGGAAAAAGATAACTATCATCGTGACGCCTTAAACGTAGCCAAAACCCAATCTAAGTTGATATGCGAAAGAATGTATCATACCGATAGCAGGAAAGTTTCAACGCTCTTTCTCTTCAATGGTTTTGAAGTGCCGCACACAGAAGATAAGGGATCCACTGGCGTTATCGTTGATATTACAAAGCAAAAGAAATTAGAAAAAGAGCTGGCACTAAAAATTCATGAGCTAAACGAAGCGCAAAATCATATGCAGCTTACCCTTGATACCATGCCCTTGATTGCACAGCTTTGGAGAGTTGATGGCACTATGCTGGAGGCCAGCATGGAAGCGGTTCGCCTTTTTGATTTACCCGATATTAGATCCTATTATACTAATTTTAAGAATTTACATCCTGAATATCAGCCCAATGGGCAACTTTCGTCAAAGTGCGTAAAAGAATACCTAAAAGAAGCCTTTGACACAGGATATAAAAAATTTGAATGGATGCACCAAAAACTTAATGGTGAGCCCATCCCTTGCGAAGTCACCCTCTTCCGTAAAAATTTCCGGGGTGAAGATGTTATTGTTGGCTATACCAGAGACTTGCGAGAACTTAAGACAAGTCAAAAGCAAGCTGCCGAGGCTGCCGAATATGTGCAAGTTATGTTAGACACCATTTCACTTGGTTCTAATGTATGGAATAAAAATTTTGAAAATCTTGCCTCCAACAATGCCGCAGCGGACCTTTTTGACCTTGAAAGCCCTGAACAATATCTAGAAAAATTTCCCCAGCTTTCTCCGGAGTTTCAACCGGACGGCTTGCCTTCTGCCCAAAAATCCCTAGACAAAATTCAAAAAGCTTTTGATGAGGGTTATTGTCAATTTGAATGGATGCATCAAAAGCTTAATGGTGAGCCTGTCCCTTGCGAAATTACGCTTATTCGTAAAAACTTTCGGGGCGAAGATATTGTTGTTGGCTACACAAAAGATTTGCGAGAGCTTAAGGCAAGCCAAAAAGAAGCTTTTGATGCCACAGAAACAAAGCAAATTATTCTTAACACCATGCCTTTAGCGGTAACTTTTTGGACCAAAGACAGCGAGCTTTTTGATTGTAACTTTGAAGCTGCTAAGCTTTTTGGTGCAGCTGATAAAGAAGAAATTTTACAAAATTACAAGCGGCTTTCACCTCCACTCCAGCCTGATGGAAAAGAATCTCGACTCAAAGTGAAGGAAGTCATCAGCGAAGTGTTTGAAAAAGGCTATAGCTCTTTTGAGTGGATGCATAAAAACTTACGCGGCGAACTGTTACCTACGGAAGTTATACTTGTGCATGCGAAATTTCAGGGTGAAGATATTGCAGTGGCCTATTTACGGGACCTGCGTGAATTTAAAAGCATGCTTGAAGAAATTCACACTGCCAGAGATGCGGCAGAACAAAGCGACAAAGCCAAGAGTGAATTTCTTGCCAATATGAGCCATGAAATTCGCACCCCCATGAATGGTATCATAGGGCTTTTGCGACTAGTAGAGCGCTCTTCCCTTGATGCTGTGCAAACAAATTTTGTGCAAAAGGCTTTATTTTCAGCCACGGAACTTTTGCGCATTATTAATGATATTTTAGATTTTTCAAAAATCGAAGCGGGCAAGCTCGACATGGAGCAAATCCCCTTTACGCTGTGTGATATTACAGCGCAAATGGAAAATCTCCTTGGTCATCTTGCTACAAAAAAGAAAATTGCATTTACTATGCAGGAAGGCGAGTTTGCGCAAACCTTCATATTAGGCGACCCAGTACGCCTCAAACAAGTTATCTTAAACTTTTTAAGCAATGCCATTAAATTTACCAGTGCAGGCAGCGTCTCTTTAGACATACAAAGTGCTATTGTTGATAACGAGCTACATTGCCAATTTGCTGTGCACGACACAGGCATCGGCCTAAAGCCAGAACAAATCGAAACACTATTTTCTGCATTTACCCAAGCAGATAGCACTATTACGCGTAAATACGGCGGTACGGGGCTTGGTTTGGCCATTTCAAAAAGCATCATCACTATGATGGGCGGCGATATTTGGGCAGAAAGTCAATATGGCAAGGGCTCGTCATTTTATTGTACAGCCAAATTCCCACTGGCGGAAAACTCCTTACAAGATGGAGAGCGCGCTCTTAACCTTGAAGACCTTACTTGGCTTAAGCAAGACTGCGCCGGACATATTTTGTTGGTAGAAGATAATGATATAAATCAGCTTGTGGCACAAGAATTATTGCAATCCATGGGCTATACAGTAGACATGGCAGTAAACGGGCAAGAAGCTTTGGATAAACTTGCACAAAACACCTATGACCTTGTGCTTATGGATATCCAAATGCCTATTATGGATGGTTATACCGCCACAGAAAAAATACGCGCGCAAGAAAAATATGCACAATTACCCATCATTGCCATGTCCGCACATGCCATGGTGGGCGTTAAAGAAATGAGCCTTGAGCGCGGCATGAATGATCACATTACAAAGCCAATAGATGTTAGCATGTTGCGTCAAGTTTTACAATTTTGGATTACTGCAAAGTAGCCGCTAAAAGTAAAGGTTACCTATACTCAAAGGTCACTTGGGCAAGTAAGGTATCAACAAGGTCAAGAGAGGGAGCCATTGTTCCTTCTGTAATAACTGCACCGGCACTACAAGCCATGGCAAGGCGCACTGTACCCTCAAAGGTATAATTTCTTTCCATGGCAAAGGCCATAGCCCCAACCATGCTGTCACCTGCCCCCACAGAGGACGAAGGGATGACCTTTAAAGCTGGCGCCACAGCACATGCATTTTCGCTTACAAAAATCGCCCCTTGAGCCCCAAGAGAAAGCGCCACCATGCGCACATTTTTTTCGTAGATAAGCTCTTTGCACATGGCTATAAGTTCATGCTCGCTGACCGATTGACGCGCATCTTTTTTGAAATAATTTAGCAAAGTAAGGCGATTAAGCTTAATGGCGTCCGGAGCAGCGTCAAGGGCATGGACCAAGCCCTTCCCCTCAGTGTCCACCAAAACTCGCGCACCTTTACGCTTTATGAGTAAGATTAAGTCGTGATAAAAAGATGCTTTTGCGCTGGCATGCATGCTCCCGCCAAGAACAAAAACATTCTCTCCAAAATTAGTACCGGCATAATTGGTGAGCACATGAAGCAATGCTTTTTCTTCTAGCTTGCTAACAGCGACACCGGCCTCAATGATTTCGGTGATTCCGTTAGGCACATCCAGCAGTTTCAGATTAACCCTTGTATCGCCGTGGACATGAATAAAATTGTGCTGTAAGCCAAGATCAGCGAGTATACGCAATAGAATTTCTCCGTTGCCACCGCCAACAAAGCCGGTGATTATACTCTTTTCGCCAAGGGAGTGAATAACCCGCGAAATATTAATCCCCTTACCCCCAGCATCTAATTCACTTTTTTGGATACGATTTGTACCACCCACCACCAAGGGCTTAATGTGTGCTGTTTTATCTAAGGTAGGGTTTAAGACCACAGTTATAATCATAATTCAACCAACGTACTAATTTTTAAAGATGAGCGTTTGCCGTACGCGCTAACAATTGGCGCTGCCAGAGACAACGCATAGGAATTCGCTTGGAATTAATTAAAAAAAATTCCTTCGCTTTGTAAAGAATTTTTTTGTATTTTCAGGATTTTACGAATTTAAAATTTGCGCAATAAAGTCAAAATACCACATAAAAACGCTTTCAAAATAAAAATTGAAGAAGAATTATGAAAGAAAAACGATAAAATATTTTTTTCACAATCGTAAAAATAAAACTCAGAAGCATGCTCGATTAGAATTTTATGAAAAATAATTGAAAGAGCATATTTTCCCTTGTAAAGACCATTTTTCCTTTATAGACTAAAAAAAAGGAAATTTTTTATGGCGCACTCGTACTTCAGTTACACAAGGCTACTTTTAGGAATATGCGGAATATGGATTTTATTAAGCTCGCACGCCTTTGCAAACACCACTTCAACTGAAGAGCTTCAACTTTATTTAGATTCACCCTACATTCTCAACCCATTAGGTGAAGGTAAAAACAGTGCTTACGACAAGCGTCCGCTCTTTAGGGAAGATGCTTTTGACTGCACCACCTACGTAGAAACTGTTCTTGCAAATCGCAAGGCTCAGCTTGAGGGAAGTGATTTTTTTCAAACTCTCATGCACATACGCTATATAAATGGTAAAATAGGATTTTTTACACGCGCCCACATTATGGAGTCAGAATGGATTCCAAATGCCATAAAATACAACTTTATTGCGCCCTATCCACTCAAAAATGCACAAGTCAGTCATTTTCCTTTTTATCTTAAGGACTGGTTTGAACATAACGAGCAAGTTACCACAAAAGATGCGGCTTATGCACAAAAGGCCGAAAAATATCCTGAAATATTAGAACTTTCCATTCCATACGTGCCAATAGCAGACATCACTGCGGACTTTGTAAAAAGTCTACCAAAATTAATGGTTGTATTTTTCCTAAAAAAAATACAACCCAAAGAAGGACAAAAAGTCACAGAAGATACCGCGCTTGTGGTGCATATGGGATTACTTAAGGAGGGCGAGCTTTATCACGCAAGCATTATCCAAAAAAAAGTTTCCACTAAGCCACTCACAGAATATTTAAAGGATAATCATCCTTATGTAGGTGCAAGTTTTTATGAGGTAAAATAAAAAATATCCCGCAAGCAATCTCACGGGATATTTATAATTTATTAAATAATGGTGCGAGAAAAGAGAGTTGAACTCTTACGCCGTCCGGCGCTGGATTCTAAGTCCAGTGCGTCTACCAATTCCGCCATTCTCGCCCATTTTTAACGCGGCATGACCGCGAACTGTGTTTATAAAAAGAAGTTCATGCTTTTGTCAAGAGGGAAATTACGGCAAGCAAAAGAAATTTTATAAATAACGCATTGCCCCTACTTATCACCCCAAACAAAGCTTGACGAGAGTTAGGCAATTGGTGTAAAGCACATTTTCTATTTCTCGAAGGAGTTTGATAATGAAAAGAACATATCAACCAAGTAAGCTTAGAAGAGCCCGTACCTGCGGTTTCCGTGCACGTATGGCAACAGCCGGTGGTCGCGCCGTCATTCGTCGTCGTCGCGCTAAAGGTCGCAAGCGTTTAAGCGCATAAAATTTAGCCAAAGTACAAAATATGGATAAGCCAATGCAAGGGCGTGAAGAAAGTTTCGCATGGCCTTGCAGGCTTCGAATACGACGCAGGGCAGATTTTGTGCACTGCTATGAAGCAAACAATCGGTATTTTTCAAAATATTTTGTACTTTTTGTGAGAAAACAAGAGGGCGATAGCTGGCGAGCCGGCTTTACGGTCAGCAAAAAGATGGGCAATGCAGTACGGCGCAACAGAATTAAGCGTGTATTGCGTGAATTTTTTCGTCTACATGGGAAAAACATACCAAAAGGGCTTGATATTGTTGTAGTACCTAAAAAAAATCTATTGGGAGTTCCAGTGGATTTTGCCCTTGCATGTAGAGATATAACCCCTGTCTTAAAAAAAATCTGCACCCTTGAGGAAAGCAAAACACAATGAGAAAAACGGCATGAAAGTATGGATTCGACATATTTTCCTTGTGCCGGTCTATATATATAGATATCTTCTCTCCCCTGTGCTTCCCAAGTCGTGTCGCTACTACCCCTCTTGTTCTCAGTACGCTGTGCAAGCAGTGATGGTGCATGGCATTTGCCGTGGCACTTGGCTGGCGGTGCGACGCATTGCGCGTTGTCATCCTTGGGCTGAGGGCGGGGTAGACCCTGTCCCCCTCCCTAAGCAGCAACAAAACACCACGCCTACTCAGCCATTAACAAAAACAGCTACACACGAAAATCAAGATTAAACTTTGCCCTTGCAAAGTACTTAGCGCTTTAGAGAAATTTTTCGTAAGCTATACAAACCCTTGGGTTTGAAATCTACATATTGAGGCTTTATGCAAACAAAAAATTTGATTTTGGCCATTATCCTATCTATGGCCGTTATGTTTGGCTGGAATTTTATTGCACAAGAAATGGGCTGGATGCCAACGCAAGAGCAAATGGAAGCTCAGCGACTTCAAGACCAAAAGGCCGCTGAACTTGCAGCAAAAAATGCAGAAGAACAAAAGGCTAAGGCCTTAGAAAGTGCCTCAAGCACCACCACAGATACTTCCATTGCCAATTTCACACCTGCCCCCGGCAAGGATGTGACCATTGAAACCCCCCTTTACAAAGCTGTCATCTATTCAGGCGGCGGTATTTTACGCTCATTTGAACTAAAAAATTACACTGAAGCTCCTCAAAAAGAAGCTTTATTTACTATATTTGGCCTTAAAATTGGCGAAAAAGACCCATTTAATGGCGAAAAAATCCCCCCAAAAGTTAACCTCATAAATGAAGCCACTGCCAAAGTGGCACCCCTTGGACTTTTGGTTAACGGCATGCCTTCTTGGAGCTCAGGAAAGTGGAGCTTTGAGGGCGAAAATATTCTTCTTGAGGGCGGACAAAAGAGCTTGCAATTTGTAGGCGAAGTTGACGGCCTGCGTATCACAAGAATTTTGACCTTCTCTGCAGAAACCTATGAAATCAAAGAAAGTGTTTCTATAACTTCCCTTAGCGAGAATGCCCGTGCCGTACGCCTTGGCTACAGCATTGCAGAAGATAAAAAAATCGCCGCCGGTGGTTATTATGACTTATTAAGTGTTGCTTGGCACATGGCCGGCGAATACGACATGGAAAGTGACGAAGAAACGCTTACCAAGCCAGGCCTGCAAGTGGCAGGAAATATTTCTTGGGCGGCAACTACCAGCACCTATTTTATGTCTGCCATTGCGCCCGCTAAAACCTCTTCATTGACTCTCAAGGCACGTAAAGAAGGCGATGTCTTCCGCGCCATTTTGGAGCAAAGCGACATCACCGTCCCTGCAAACACCACAATACAGGAAAATGTAACCTACTGGATTGGACCAAAGGTAGCAAAACTTTTGGCTCAAGCCCCCAATGATTTGAAAGAAACCATTGACCTTGGTATGTTTGGCTTTATTGGCAAAATTTTGCTGATGGGCTTAGAGTATTTGTATAGCTTTGCGCACAATTGGGGCGTTGCCATTATTTTGCTGACCATTGGCATTAAAATTATTTTCTGGCCACTTACCGCAAAAAGTTATGCCTCCATGGCTAAAATGCGCAAAATTCAACCCATGCTTCAAGAGCTTCGCGAAAAGTATGCCGACGACAGAGAGTCACTTACACGCGAAACCATGGCCTTGCATAAGACTTATGGCATTAATCCTGCCAGCG
>CAYJHU010000074.1:0-9511 GCA_964369655.1 uncultured Desulfovibrionaceae bacterium
TTATCTTCATCTTTATGTACCCATTTTTGTACAGATTCATAAAGCACATTAGGCACAATGGGTTTTGTGAGATGATCATTCATACCGTGCTGTAAGCTCACCTCTTTGTCAGTCGGCATGCCATGTGCGGACATGGCCACAATAGGCAAATGGGCAAACTTTTTCATGGCGCGAATTTTAGCTGTGGCGGTAAAGCCATCCATAACAGGCATTTGGATATCCATAAAGACCATGTCGTAGTCTTTTTTATTTATCATTTCAATCGCTTCCATGCCGTTGGTTGCTATGTCCGTGGTATAGCCTTTATTTTTCAAAAGCTCTACGGTAATGAGTTGGTTTATTTCATTATCTTCCACTAGCAAAATGGTGCCGGTGACGGTTTTAGAACTTTTCTTTTGTGAGGTTTTATCTTCCGGCATGGCTTTTTGCATAATATTTTTGCTTTCTGCATTTTCAATTCCAAAAGTATCTTCTGCATCCTTGCCAAAACGAGCGGTGAAGTAGAAAGTGCTCCCTTTATCTTTTTCTGATTTAACCCACATATCCCCTTGCATAAGCTTGGTAATGCGCTTAGCAATGGCAAGCCCAAGTCCGGTGCCGCCATGCTTTCTGGTGAGTGAGGAGTCACCCTGCGTAAAGGCAGAAAATACTTGCAAGCTTTCGGACGAGGTCATACCTTGGCCGCTGTCCTCAACGGAAAATAGATATTGAACCTGATCTTTGCTTTCTTCTGTGCAGCTCACATTGATAGTAATGTGTCCACTTTTGGTAAATCTGACGGCATTACTCATGACATTGGAGAACACTTGCTTTAGTCTTGCAGGGTCTCCATGGAGAGTTTTTTCATCTGTACTATCAGTATAGACATTAAAATTGAGCTTTTTCTTGCTGATTTGTGGTTCATACACAAGGCGAATTTCATCAACAACTTCTTTCATGGTAAAGGGTTGCGATTCCATTTCAAAGGTACCGGCATCAATTTTTGAGAAGTCCAAAATGCTATCGACAATACCCAACAATTTATCCGCCGAATTGATGGTTTTACCCACAAAATCCTTTTGTACAGGCTGCAAAGCGGTATTGCTTAGAACATGTAAAAGCCCAAGGACGCCATTGAGTGGGGTGCGAATTTCGTGGCTCATATTGCCCAAAAATTCGCTTTTGGCTTGTGCACTTTGTTCGGCAATATCACGAGCGGTACGCAACTCTTGCTCTGCTGAGCGAATTTCTGCCAGCATGGCTTTTAAGTCGCGCAAGTCGCGCACATATGAAATAACCACTTCTTGGCCTTGTACATAAGCCCGCTTTGAAATGGTTTCCACGGGAATGGGATTGCCATGCACATCATAGGTTAACATTTCTAAATGCGAATGGCCGGTGTCAAAGGCTTGTTGAATGGAGTCACGCGCCAAAGGAATGCTGGGGGTGCCATCTGGCTGCAAGCGCGGAATAACTCTGTATCTTGCGCTAAAATAAGCATCTTTATTTTCAAAGCCATAAATTTTTACAATGGCTTCATTGCATTCAATAAGATTAAAGCTCTTGTCCCAAACATTAATGCCCAGAGGCGTAATATCAAAAATAGTTTGGATACGCTCTTCTGTGCTTTGCATTTTTTGAATGAGCTCTTTAATGTCTGTCATATCACGGATATAGGCAGCAACAACCTCTTCATTCCAAATATCAAGACGTACCAAGGTAATCTCAAGGGGGATACGCTTTCGGGTCACAATATGATGTAAGGTAAAATCAGAGCGATAATATCCGGTGTCAAAAGCCTTTGTTAAGGCTTCTTCCACCACAATCAAGGATTTTTCGCCATCATCTTGAAATTTTGGAGCGCATCTATAAAAGTTTTTTACAAAATCTTCACGTCTATCAAAGCCAAAAAGGCGCGCGCACTCAGCATTGGCATCGCGCAAATTAAAACTTTTATCCCAAAGCGCAATGGCCATGGGGGCTGAGTCAAGCATGGCCCTAGTGCTTTCCTGCACTTTTGCAAATTCTTGCACATGACTGCTTACCTGAGAAAGATCTTGGGTATAGCCAAGCACGCACTCTTCGCCGGCATGATTAATACGGGCAAGGGTCACTTCGCAAGGGAGCACTTTTCCCTTGGTATCTTCATGCAACCATTTGAATTTACAAAATCCTGTCTCAAAAGCATTTCGTAAATAGTCCTTCATAAGATCGGCAGAGTTTTTTCCCAATTGTAACTCAGGGCAAAGAGTAAAGAATTTTTCCTTCAACTCGTCTTTCGTTTCAAGCTCAAAAAACTGTATAACTTCAGCGCTGCAATCTATAAGCTCTAAATCTTTTGACCAAATATGCATGATCAAAGGGAGTTTTGCTAAAATTTCTTGTTCATAATCTTTATTGATGGCTGTATCTTCTAAAACTTTCTTTTCCTGCTCAAACGAGGTTGGGCTAAAGCTTGAGATGCTACCATCAGTTAAAGGAATTTGCATGGCGCTTGTGCCGCTCACAGTATATAAAAAATAACAGCTAATAAAAAAGTTATTCTTACTACCACTAATAACGATAGACATCTGCGTAGAAATGGTCTTGCCATTGAAAGACTTTAATTCCCAAGGATATTGAAACAAACCTTTTTTTGAAGAAATTTCAATAAATTCTAACAGAACGTCTGTAGTGCGAGAACCATCCGCTTGAAATTCAGGCATAACGTCTTTAGCTTGCAAAGTTTCCATACCCGCAAACTGACTGGCTACAGTATCATCAAGCTCCACATAGGAAGCAAATGCTGGATTAAAATAAATAGCTTCAAGATTGCCATTAAAGCAAATCATGGGAATAGGCATAGCCTCTATAATATCTGGAGCAATATATTCTGGCAAAGCCTCAAGCAGTGTAAAGTCCTGTCGCATAAATTTAGCCCTTGTAAAAACGTTACATCCTGAACACGCCATTCATAAATTTAAGAATAAACAGCGAATATATAAATCAAAAGTTGGTCTTAATGCACAAAAAATTCCAACTTAATTGAAAGCCTACTCCATCAATGCACCTCTGTCAAGAATCTGTATACATTACAAGGAAAAGTTGTATCTAAATTTACTCTTGTAAGTTTTTACAAGAAGCTGCCAACTCCATGCAAACTGCTTAAAGCAGATTTTTTTCATTTTATTTCAAGATCTTCTTAGTAAAGAAATAAGAGTTATAAGCATGACCGAAACTACAACAATTATAATTCCACTTATTATAGATGCGTTTAAAACTTCATCAAAAACTAAAATCCCTACAAAAACAGCAGTTATAGGTTCCATAACACCAAGTATTGTTGCAAGCACAGAACCGATTTTCTTGATGGCTGACATGAGTAATATATTAGGTAAAACAGCTGTAATCAGCGCAGATAAAACAAGAAACAACCAAACAAATGAACTTTCAGGTAAAATAAATTTATTGCTTATCATACTATATAAGAAAGAAAACAAAGCACAATATGAAAACAAATAAAATGATACTACCTCCTTACTTGCCTTTGTACATTGCAACATAAACAGTGAAAGCACATAAAAAGCATAGGCAATACTTGAAAAAATTGCCATGCCAATTCCTATAGAGTTTACCACCATATTTGATGTAAAAATTCCTGAAAAAAGAGCTATCCCTAGTAACGCAATCAAACTTAAAATAATTTTGTAGAATTCAACTTTTTCTTTATAAAAAAATGCCATCAAAATCATTACAAATATTGGATTTGTAAAGAAAATTGTTACAGTTACTCCACTTGCTATGTGAGTAAGCGAAGAATAAAGAAAAAGCGCAGCAATATAATACGAAAAACCTCCAAGACTTATGGAAAGCTGCGTTTTTAAGGGAATCTTCAATGACTGTTTCTTTAATTTTATAGGAATAAGCATCATTAATGCTGCAAATGCAAAACGATAGATTAAATTTGCTTCGGGACTTATGCCGGCTTCATGGATTGGCAAAAAAAGAAAAGGGATCAAGCCAAAAAAAGTTGCTGAAAGTAATGCCTCTATGATGCCCAAAAAACGTGATGATAAGACCATAAAACTTTATTTTCCTTTATATTATAATACTTTGAACGATTACTTTTGATGTCATCTTCATACGTTTTCCAAAATCATATGATACAAAAAAGATTCTCTGTACAAAACAAAAAGCACGAAAGACATATATATTTTTTACGACTCTTACAAGTAAATATAAATCAAACATAAAACGCTTTTTGACTAGAGAAAGATAGCACCTTTTTGCCTAAAAATATTTTACAATATCTTTTTAGTTTGTTATGCAAGCCACAGGAGGATTATCAGATGTTAAAAAAATTCACACTTAACACATTGTTTCTTTTACTTTCTTTTATACTTGTGAGCACAGATTCCCATGCCAAAGAGCCTGTCAATTATGACAATTTTGCACAAGTGGAAACAAACCTCACTGCGGGGCGCATCCTTAAAGCTGCAGGTGGTGTAAACAAGTGGGTTCACTTAAAAAAACCAACGCCACTTGATAAACAAACCATTATTCGTATGAACCGAGATACGCTCTATAGCATCGCCATCGTCGATGTTAGTGAGGGGGCCGTCATAGAAGTTCCAAAGGCAGAAGGTCGCTACCTTTCCCTTGCAGCCATGAATGAGCAGGGCTATACGCGCATGGTTGAACTTGGCGGTGGTAGCTATACGCTTAATCCTAAAAATATCGGCTCTAACTACGCCTTTATAATTATGCGAATTTTTGTTGATGCTGACAACGGAGAAGATGTGAAAAAAGTAAATGCTTTGCAAGATAAGTATGTAATACAAGCCAAAAGCGCAAAGCCCTTTTCTGTAAAAGATTGGAATATGGACGCTTATAAAAGAGTGCACACTTCGCTTACAGAGCTCTTTAAGGTAGCAGCAAGTGCAACAAAAATGTTTGGGGCAGAAGGTAAGGTGGATCCTATTTATTTTCTCGTGGGTACTGCCGGCGGTTTTGGCGGCTTACCAAGCAAGAATGCAATGTATTTTAACTTCAATCCCCCCAAAGAAAACACCAATTATATGGTGAACTTCAAAGAAATGCCCGTGCGGGGATTTTGGTCTGTTACTGTCTATAATAAAGATGGTTTCATGTTTAAATCAAAATTTGGCGAAACCAATGTAAATAGCGCAACCGCAAAAAAATCAGCAGACGGAACCTATACTGTTTATTTTGGAAATTGCGAAAAACATAAGACAAATTGCCTTGCCATTGAAGAAGGCTGGAATGGTATTTTACGCCTATATGAACCAGAGCCAGAATTACTTAACGATACTTCTGCAATACCGCGCTTACAACTAGCGAAATAAATTTTAGGCCTGCTAAAAATTTCGATTTTAAGCAGGCCTTTCATTACTATAGCGAATATATTTTTTGTTGAATACTGTCACTATCTTTCTTTAATTTCTTTCTTTTTTCGCTACTTTCTGGTGCAATTTTTACTAAATACTCCAGTGTTTCATGCGTTTTTACAAAAAAATCTTTCGCACAGCTTACATCATTATTCCTAAGATATGCCTCAGCACATTTATTATAGGCCACGGCAAGCCCATAAAAAAAGCTACTTTTACCGGGGTGCATCTCAGTAAGTTGCTTGCGTAATTGAATTGCCGCATCATAATACTCAATAGCTTCAGAAAGTTGTGCTTTTTTTAAGCAGACATCACCCATATTCAGCATAGAAAAAGAATAATCATAAGCAATGTTTTCATTGTCAGCATCTTTATCTAGCATTTTCTTCCGCAGCGCTAAAGCTTTTTCAAAAAAACTTGTGGCCTCTTCTAGCTCATTATTTTGCAAACAAGCATGCCCCTTATTATTGTAGGCAACACTTAAATCTCGCTGATATATTATATTATTTTCGTCCCTACTTTGCAGCTCTTTTCGTATTTTTAAGGCTTTTTCATAATAATCATATGCAAGGGTATGCTCTTTGCGCAAATTATGAAGATATGCCACAGAATCATAAGAATTAGCGCAATCCCGTAAAAAGCGTAAATTACTGTTATCTTTTTGATAAATATCCTCACGTATCTGCAGGGACGCCATATAATATTGCAGTGCCATTTCTATGCTCTCATCATCGGAAGCCAACGCATAACTGTGCGCTATATGGTCTAAAGTATAGCATTTTTCAGCCTGCAATTGCAAAACATCGTCTGAAGGATTTTCTAAAATTCCGTCCATGAGAGCTAAGGCTTGCAAGTGAAACTCGCGCGCCTTTAGGACATTGTTACATGCAAGTTCTGCCTCTCCCGCATAGTCAAGGAGCTCCACATGCCTCAAGGCCAAGGAAGAGCTTTTATCATAGGGCGTATTTTCTAATAAATTAAGTGCGGTGGAGTAATCAGCCAAGGCTTTTTCCATGGCGCCCTGTGCCAAAAAACATTGACCGCGACATGTGTGCATAATAGCAGTAAAAAAAGCATTGTGTAATGTCTCTTGCTTAGAATTGACATAATCTAAAATAGTTGAAACAAGCCCCACATACCTTGCCTCATGCCCAGTACCGCGTAATATTTTACTTATAAGCACCTCTGCCACGCAAAGAAAATTATCCTTATGTTTACCCGTAGCAAACCACAAAGAAAGCGTTGGAAGTATACGTAAAAACAAAAACAAAGGCCAAGTGGATTTGCCGTTTCTGTACTCATCGGCTCTTTCTGTAGCCACATCATGCAAAAGGAGATAAAAATCAGCTTGCCGCTCTTGCGAAAAAGCATGCTGCAAAATAACTTCGCGCACAAGGCGATGCATATGAAAAATCTTTTTATCTTCCTGCTCCTGCCACAAGCACAGTCCGTTAAATTTGCGCACAAGTTTTAGCCAAGGATTTTTTAGGCCTTTTTTACGCATGCTATCAGGATATAATAGTTGCAATGCCTCTTCAATCCAAGGGCCAACCACTCCCTGCGGCCACAAAAGCGCAGCCAATTGCAAAGCCGTTTTTTCTTCCTCGTTACATTTTTCCAGCGAAGGTAAAATCAATTTTTCAATGCTACTGCCGATGGCGTAATTAACGTTTTTGGCCACATCTGTGGTTTGCTCAAGCACACTCAATACGCCTTGACTCATCAATTCTTGAGCAAAATCTTCATACAAAATATCGCTATTTTCACGCAAAAAGGCCCCTGCCAGCTGCAGGCTCAAAGCATGAGCTCCAAGTGTTTCAATTATTTGCAAAACATATTTTTTTCCCGTGATTGAAAAGGGACGCATAAGCTCAAATAAACGAAGAGCTTCCACGGCGGGCAAGGGTGTTAAACCTATAGGAATGGCTGTATCCCCCATGGAATGGCAAGCATTGCGAGTTGTGGCAAGAATATGAACTTTATCGGTGGGGCGTATGAGCGATGCCAAGCTTGCTTCTGAGAGCACGTCCATAGCATCAATATGATCAAAGATAACAAGGCACCTACCAAGCTGTCTTCCCTCCAGCCAATTCCACACCTGCTGCAACATGGCAGCATCACTTGAAATATCTGAAAGTTGCAAGTCCAAATCGCAAGCCAGTTGATAAAAACAACTTTTTAGTGTTTGCAGGCCTTCACAATGCACAAGAAAACGCCCGCCGGGATAGTCATAAGCAAAGGCATGCCCATAAGCTATGGCTAAGGCCGTTTTGCCCTCGCCCGCAACACCGTGAATAATGGGGACAAGCCCTTTTTGCGGTCTGGCATAGCAAGAACGAATCGTTTTTAATTCGTGAATTCTACCACAGAAATTTGGGTCGGCTCGCATAAAAAAATCCGAATTAAGTTGAGCCATTTGTGCCAATTGGATTTTTTTATGCAGTACTTTTACAAAAGCCTGTATGTGCTCTTGCTTTTTAGATATATCTAAACCATCCCAAGAGCTTATATCAATAAGTTGGCGCGAAAACATATCCACCAAGCAAGCAGCAGAAAAAGCTTGCCCATGTTCAGTATCGGCACTCGCTTGCGTGGCAAAGATTTTAGTAGTTCCGTGCTGTTTTTCCGTATAATTTCGGATACGTTCTTCCGCGCAAGCAATGGGGGACACAAGCACAGGCAAAAGCATATTACTAAGCCAGCCACGGCTGCGCTCTACCTCGCACCAAATTCTCCATTCTTTACAACACCATTCTGAGTTCATGTAATTTTCAGAAAGAAAGGCAAGCATGAGATGCGAATGCTTTAAGCCCAAACTTAATCTTCTGTTCCAGTCATCTCCATGCTCAATATTCTCTGCATCAAAAAAAATACGAATTTGAGCAGAAAAAAGCTCCTCGTAGCTCTTTTTAATTTCTGCAACAAAGGCTTCAATGTCGGTGTTTTTGTTATCTATACGTGCATAACTTATGAACACATCAAAGGTATTATCGTCGCAATGCATCTATATATCTCATATTATTTTTGTAAAAAGATAACTCTACGGCTTGTCCAATTTTCTTTTGCGGGGGAGTGAGAAGAATGTATAAAATTTTGTTTCGCCTGCCAAAAACTCTCTTGTTGCCAGTGCTCAAAAGATAAAGGCTCGCGCGTGATAATCAGATGAATATTTTCTTCCTTTGCGCCAAGCTCTAGGTAAATACCTTCAACTGTTAATTTACGGCCATGCCCAAGGGTGTTTTGCTCTGTTCGTTGCTCTTTTGGTGCAAGAATGGGTATGATTTGCCCAGCGTCGGTGCTGTTAAACATATATACATACACGTCCTCGGGCGAAGAATTTGTAAAGGAAAAGGAAAGCAATGTTCTGCCAGAATATGACTGCGTTGCCTGCTCTTTTTCTACAGATATAGCATTCTCAGGTTTCCAAAATTCACCCGAAATATTCTGCGCCCCTTGCTCGCCTGCATTTGCTGGAATCCACTTTTGTATATTCCACGAAACAGCTGAAAAGTCAGATGTTTTTTGCAAATTCTGCAGACCAAATCCATGGGCATAGCCTAAAAGAGCCTGTTTTAATTCTTCTGCTTGTGCTGGCAAAGTAAAATTTTTACTCAAAGATGGCGCGCCTAAGCTTTTTAGAGATACATTGGTATGCTTTCCATCTTGCGTCACATTTAGGCTCAGATGCGCGTTTTTTTCCTCGGGCGAAACTTGGGCAATTCCCTTCAATAATGGGATTAATTCTTTCTCAATAGCTTTTGGCGCCAAAGAAGGTGCAAAGGCAAAATAGACTTTTAATACAGGCAAAGACAATGATTTTTTTTCACCCCGAAATGTTGTTGCGGACTCCACTTCACTCAGCGCTTGCGCATTATTAATTTGCGCAATGAAAATCGCCCCAAAAAGTAAAAAAGCACCGAATAAACAACGTGTTACTAAAGACAACGAGCGTGTAAAAATTGACATCACATCCCCTTTTGAAAGCTCTGCGCAATTATTTTAAAATAAATTTATGTTAAAAAATGAATTTGTATCTAAAAATAATTCTGTAATTGTGGCTAAGTATCTTACTTAGCCACATACAGTGCCTTGGCGACGTCATATTTAACCCTAAGTCCACAGTGCAAGCAACAACTTATTTAGTC
>CAYJHU010000075.1:0-9398 GCA_964369655.1 uncultured Desulfovibrionaceae bacterium
AAATAAAAACGAATTTTCCCTAGGGAAAATTCGCATAAAAAGTTTTTGAGGGGGGACTGGGGGGAACTTTTTTCAAAAAGTTCCCCCCAGAAAATTGAATATATCAGAATTTTTTAACTATTCTTCAAATTTTCAACAAGAGCTGAAAGTTGATATGTTTGGTCAGATAAGGAACTCACAGCTTTAGAAGCTTGGTTCATGGCATCTACAGTGGTATCAGCGATGTTGGAAACTGTGGAGATGGACTGCGCAATTTCATCAGATGTTGCGGATTGTTCTTCACTGGCAGTGGCAATGGCGCGAATTCCATCGGCGCTTTGCTCTGCCATGTCAAGAATACCTTGCAGTGCTTGACCACCAAGAATGGCAAGTTCTGTTGCTTCTTCAATGCGTGTGACAGCCGCATCCACTTGCTGCACGTTGACCTCTGTGCTTTGTTGGATGGCGTTGATGGCATTGGCCACATCGGTGGTTGAAGAGATGGTTTTTTCTGCCAGCTTGCGTACTTCGTCAGCAACAACCGCAAAGCCTCGTCCTGCTTCACCGGCGCGTGCAGCTTCGATGGCGGCGTTTAAGGCCAGCAAGTTGGTTTGGTCAGCAATGTCAGAAATAACACTCATGACGGCACTAATGGACTGCGCATGGTTTGCTAGTTCACTCATGTTTTGACGTAATTTCATGGATTCGTCTTTCACTTGAGTCATGGATTCTTGGCATTTATGCGTAATTTCTGCACCATCAGTAGCTTTGATTTTGGTGTTGTCTGCAATTTCAGCGCTGGAGCTTGAGTTTCTTGCTACTTCGAGCACTGTTCCGTTCATTTCGTCCATGGCCGCGGCAGTTTCTGTCATGCGAGCAGATTGTTCTTCTGCGCCGCTGGTAGAAAGCTCGATTTGTCTTGAGAGCTGCTCAGAAGCTGAACTAATATTATTAACGATACCTTCAAGTTGAACAACGGCTTCAAGAATGCTTTTTCTCTTTTCTTCGGCTTCTTGGGCTGACTTTTCAGCTTCTTTAGAAGCATGAGCAGCCTCTTCGGCGGCAACTTGTGCTTGTTTACTCTTTTCTTCAGAGTCCATCACCATTTGGCCAAGGTTTTTCACCATGGTGCTAAAGGCAATACCCAAGGTGGTGAATTCATCGTTACGCTTTAGGGCATTGTTGATTTGCCCCTCTTGCTCGGCAGTGAGTTTAAGGTTGCCATTTGCAACATAGGTTGCAATTTCAGCACTTTGAGAAACAACTATCACAACTTTATTGATAACCATATAAATAATGGCTGCAACGATTAGCAGAATAATAAAGCCGGCAATGCCAAGATAGAGTGAAATTTTATTAGAGGTAATATAAAAATCGCTTTCGTCGGTTTCAATACCTAAAATCCACTTAGATGTGGGAAGCTCTGCAAAGTGGGCAACTTTAGGAACGCCTTCATATTCATAGCGTGCGATACCAGTTTTTTCACGCATCATAATTTTTGCAAATTCTTCGCTGGAGTTATCGGTGCCGATAAGTTCAGGGAAGGCTCTTTCCATGAGTATAACACCTTCGTTGCTTAGTAAGAAAGGATTAGAGCTAGGCATAAGTTTTATGTCTTTAATGGTTTCAGTTGAAACCATATCTAAATTGACGACAAATAATAATACAGCGTCAGCCAATTCATTGGAACCGTCAGCAGTAATAGGGCTGGCAACCATGGCGCTCATTTTTTTTGTGGATTGAGCAATAAGTGTGCTTGTCATGGCTTTTCCTTGGAAAGCTGACAGAACGCTTGCATATTTGCTGGCATTAATTCCTTCAAGGCTTGGGGCAGAAAAACCAACATTTTTACCATCTTTAGCAATGATTACAACACCGGTAATGTCTGGAAAATCTTCAACTATTTCGGCTAAGGTAGCATTAACAACTTTTTGTAGGCTAAGATAACTTTCGTCAGTACTTCTGCTGGTGCTTAAGCTATTTGCCATAGCTGAAAGTTGTTCTATGTTATCATCGCCATCCATCATATCTGCTAAACGAGTAGCATTGTCCATGATGCTATCAATTTCTGAGGCTTGTTTTTTGGCAAATTCTAGGAGCTGAATATCTGCCATTTCATATAGTCCGCCAGAAGATAGGCGAGAAGATAACACAGCCAGCACTGAAATCCCTAAGAAAATAGGGATTAAAGTGGAAATTAAAACTTTTCCAAGCAACTTAAATTTCATGAATATCACCTCTTATATTGTTTAAAAACACTCTACTGAGCTTATCGGAGTATTGCTGTATGAGTTTAGAGTTTAAATATTTTATTTTTCTATAAAACTGAAAAAACTCTGCTAGGCAGAGTTTTTTCAGTTTTAATTATTCATGAGTACAAAATGTACTGTAAAGGCTAATTAGGCGTTGTCTTCAACTTTTACAAGAATGGAATCTTCTTCCAATTCCTCTAAAAATTTATCGGGACGCTCTTTTTGCTCTGGTACGTGAATTTCGCTGTGTACATATTCACGATATCCGGCACCGGCAGGAATGAGTCGACCAACGATGACGTTTTCTTTAAGTCCGCGCAAGTAATCCATTTTTCCGCGTAAGGAAGCTTCGGTAAGCACCTTAGTGGTTTCTTGGAAAGAAGCTGCGGAGATAAAGCTTGAGGTGGTAAGCGAAGCTTGCGTAATACCAAGCACAAGGGGCTCAGCAGTGGCAGGCTTGCGACCATCGGCTTTAGCTTGAAGGTTGCCTTGTCTAAACTCAGCTTTATCCACTTGCTCACCCACCAAGAAGCTGGTGCCTCCGGTGTCAAGCACTGTGACTTTTTTGAGCATTTGACGCACAATAACTTCAATGTGCTTATCGTCAATTCCAACGCCTTGGAAGCGGTAAACTTCTTGAATTTCATCCACTAAGTAGCGAGCGAGATATTTTTCGCCGCGTGTTTTGAGGATATCATGAAGTTCTGGATAGCCTTCGGTCAGCGCATCGCCAGCTTCTACGAAGTCACCTTCGGTAGCAATGATGTGCTTACCCTTTGGTACAAGGTATTCTTTGGCATCGCCCACTTCTGGGGTGACGATAAGCTTACGCTTGCCCTTGGCTTCACCGGCATAGGCCACAGTACCTGCAATTTCAGAAACAACGGCCATATCCTTGGGTTTACGTACTTCAAAGAGTTCGGCAACGCGAGGCAAACCACCTACGATGTCCTTGGTTTTTGAAGTTTCGCGCGGCTTACGAGCAATAATGTCACCGGCCTCTATGCTAGAGCCGTCGCGCACCATGATAATGGAGCCCACAGGCAAGCTATAGGTGGCTGCAACGCTATGCTCAAAGCGCATTTTCACATTGCCGTCGTCATCGCATACCGAAATGGACGGACGGAAGTTTGTGGTACGATATTCAATAATAGTTTGAGTAGTTTGGCGTGTAATATCGTCCATTTTTTCTTGAACGGTCTTACCTTCAATAATGTCAGCAAAGCGAACATTACCGCCAACTTCAGCCACAAATGGTTCGTTAAATGGATCCCAATCGGCAAGCAAGGTTCCTTGTGGAATTTCTTGACCGTCGTATACATGTAAGTGAGCGCCATTGGGCAAAGTATATTTTTCGCGTTCGCGCCCTTGTGCATCAACTATGGAGAGCTGACCGCTTTTACCAAGCACAAGAATTTGTTTGTCACGATTTTCTACAGAGCGCACGCGAGAAAGTATCACGCGGCCGGCATTTTGTGATTCAAATTTATTCTTTTCAATGGTGCTTGAAGCTGTACCACCAATGTGGAAGGTACGCATGGTAAGCTGTGTTCCTGGCTCACCGATGGACTGAGCAGCAATAATACCAACAGTTTCACCAATGTTTACTAAATGTCCGCGTGCAAGGTCACGTCCATAGCACAAGGAGCAAATGCCGCGCTCTGCTTGGCAGGTGAGGGCAGAACGCACGGTGACAGAGTTAACACCTTTTTCTTCAAGAATTTTGCAATTCTCTTCGTCAAGCAAAGTGTTTTCAGGTAGTAAGATAATATTGTGATCTTCTGGATCTTCCACAGCGTGCAATAAAACACGCCCGAGCACTCTTTCAGAGAGCGGGGTTTTGACTTCGCCGCCTTCTTTAATGGCGGTACGCTCGATACCGTCCACAGTGCCACAATCTTTTTCTGCCACAATAACGTCTTGTACTACGTCAACCAAACGACGAGTCAGGTAACCGGAGTTAGCTGTCTTAAGCGCCGTATCGGCAAGACCCTTACGAGCACCGTGTGTGGAGTTAAAGTATTGTAAAACGGTAAGGCCTTCACGGAAGCTTGAGGTGATAGGCGTTTCGATGATTTCACCGGAAGGCTTAGCCATCAAACCACGCATACCTGCCAACTGACGCATTTGGTCTTGGTTACCACGAGCGCCGGAGTTAGACATCATAAAGATTGGGTTAAAGCTTTGGTTTTCTTCAGTCTTACCGGTTTTTGGATCGGTCATAATGTCATAAGAGATTTCTTTAATCATCTCTTGTGCAATATCTTGTGTGGCTTTGGTCCACACGTCAACAACCTTATTGTACTTTTCTGTACGGGTGATGATACCGTCGCGATATTGTGATTCGATGCCGTCAACCTCATCCTGTGAAGATTGAAGGATATCCTTTTTCTTCTTAGGAATAGTTAAGTCTTTTACACCAATGGTAATACCGGCGCGGGTTGCAAATTCATAACCCATATCCTTGAGCTTATCGCACAAGATAACAGTGGCTTTGATACCGGCATCGCGATAGGCAGAGCCCACAAGGCGAGCAATGTTCTTCTTGGTAAGCACGCAGTTTACAAGGTCAAAGGGCAAAGCCTCTGGCAATATTTCGCGAACCAAAATACGCCCTGGTGTGGTATTTACTAGGCTACCGTCTTCCATACGCACTTTAATGCGGGCATGGATGGAAATCTGCTCAGCGTCAAAGGCGGCAATGACTTCCCAAGGTGCGCAAAAGGTCATACCTTCGCCTTGTTCAAAGGAGCGTTCTACGGTCATATAGTAAAGACCAAGCACGATATCCTGTGAAGGCACAATAACCGGCGTTCCGTTGGCGGGGGAGAGAATGTTGTTGGTACTCATCATAAGTACGCGGCATTCAATCTGCGCTTCAATGGAAAGAGGAATGTGCACGGCCATTTGGTCACCGTCAAAGTCAGCGTTGTAAGCCGAACATACCAGCGGATGCAAACGAATAGCCTTACCTTCCACAAGGATAGGTTCAAAAGCTTGGATACCAAGTCTGTGCAAGGTTGGGGCGCGGTTTAAGAGAATGGGGTATTCGCGTACCACTTCGGATAAAATATCCCAAACCACGAGCTCTTCACGTTCCACCATTTTTTTGGCAGACTTAATGGTAGATGCGTAGCCTTTTTTCTCAAGTTCTGAGTAGATAAAGGGCTTAAACAGCTCCAGCGCCATCTTTTTGGGAAGGCCGCATTGATGCAGTTTAAGGTAAGGACCAACCACGATAACAGAACGGCCGGAATAGTCCACGCGTTTACCGAGTAAGTTTTGACGAAAACGCCCTTGCTTACCCTTAATCATGTCGGAAAGAGATTTTAAGGCGCGACCATTGGTGCCGGCAATGGCACGGCCGCGACGACCGTTATCAAAGAGCGCATCCACTGCTTCTTGCAACATACGCTTTTCGTTACGGATAATAATTTCTGGGGCGCCAAGCTCCAAAAGACGCTTTAAGCGGTTATTACGGTTAATAACGCGGCGATAAAGGTCGTTTAAGTCAGAGGTGGCAAAGCGACCGCCATCAAGAGGAACCAAGGGACGAAGCTCTGGTGGAATAACAGGAATAACTTCCATAACCATCCACTCAGGCTTATTGTTGGACTCAAGGAAAGCTTCCACAATTTTTAAGCGCTTGGTAAGTTTTTTCTTCTTGGTTTGGCTCTTGGTGCTTTCGGACTCTTCGCGCAGTTCAGCTTTAAGAGTTGGCAAGTCAAGTTCTTCTAAGAGGGAACGGATGGCTTCTGCGCCCATGCCCACGGTGAAGACTTCGTCAGATCCATAGTGATCAATAATTTGAATATATTGATCTTCGGAAATAACTTGCATCTTTTGGAAAGTGGTGGAACCTGGATCAAGCACGATATAGGAGTCAAAATAAAGCACCTTTTCCAAGTCGGCCATGGTCATATCGAGCAAGGTACCGATTTTAGAAGGAAGGGTTTTTAAGAACCAAATATGTGCCACAGGAGCGGCAAGTTCAATGTGCCCCATGCGCTCGCGACGCACTTTGGAGGCGATAACTTCAACGCCGCACTTTTCGCAGACAATGCCGCGATGCTTCATGCGCTTATACTTACCGCAGTTACACTCATAGTCTTTGACAGGGCCAAAGATCTTGGCGCAAAAAAGCCCATCACGTTCGGGCTTAAAGGTGCGGTAGTTGATGGTTTCCGGTTTTTTTACTTCACCGGAAGACCAAATGCGCACTCTTTCTGGGGCGGCAATGGAAATTTGAATGGATTTCAAATTACGAATATTTGTCACGCTGGCGGGAGCTCCGCGCATGGTAAAAAGGTCATCCAGACTCATGGTTTTCCCTTCTTGAGCTCATATGCATTGTGGGCATATGAGTAAAAATTCTTATAAAAGCAGGAGAGGCTTGCTCTCCTGCACATAATACATAGCAATTATACTTTATTCAGTAGGTTCGTTGCTTTCCCGATGTGGTTTACCAAAGGGGATACGCGACTGCTTTTTGCTTTCTTCTTGGTCAAGAGTTACGTCAAGACCAAGGGACATAAGTTCTTTTACAAGTACGTTAAAGGACTCGGGCAGACCCGCTTCAAGGAAGTTTTCACCCTTGACAATCTTTTCGTACATTTTCACACGGCCAGCCACGTCATCGGACTTAACTGTGAGGAATTCTTGTAAAAGGTACGCAGCGCCATAAGCTTCAAGCGCCCATACTTCCATTTCCCCAAGTCTTTGACCACCAAATTGGGCCTTACCGCCGAGGGGCTGTTGCGTTACGAGGGAGTAAGGTCCTGTGGAACGCGCGTGGATTTTTTCGTCAACCAAGTGGTGCAGTTTTAGGATATACATAACACCTGTGGTTACACGGTTTTTGAAGGCATCACCGGTACGCCCGTCAAAGAGCTGGGTTTTGCCGTCTTCATTAACACCTGCGCGTACAAGCCACTTCCAGATTTCTTCTTCGGCAGCACCGTCAAAGACTGGAGTTTTGGTGATAATACCATGCTTGAGTTTTTTCACCGCGGTGATGAAGGTATCATCATCCATTTCATCCACAAGGCTGTCTACGTCTTTGGAGCTAAAGATGTCCTTTACCTCAGCACGCAGAGCTTGTGTAGCGGCGCCGCTTTCGAGCATTTCGTTGACTTGGCGACCAAGTTCTTTGGCGGCCCAGCCAAGGTGGGTTTCCATAATCTGCCCGATATTCATACGTGAAGGTACGCCTAGTGGATTTAAGACAATGTCCACAGGACGACCATCGGCAAAGAATGGCATGTCTTCTTCTGGTAAAATACAAGAGACAACACCCTTGTTACCGTGACGACCAGCCATTTTGTCACCTACGGAGAGTTTCCGTTTCACAGCAATGTACACTTTGACGGTTTTAATAACGCCTGGTGCCAAATCATCGCCTTCGGTGACTTTTTCACGTTTGGTATCATAGATATTTTTAATAAATTCAACACGTGCTTCATAGGTGTCGATGGCTTCAGCAACGGCTTCGTTGGCTTCCTTGCTCTTGAAGAGGCCGGAAAGACGCTTAACAGGAAGCTCAGCATAGACTTCATCAGTAAGTACTGCGCCAGCTTCAACAACCACTTCACCTTTTTTCTTACCAGCCACGGTACTAATTACTTGCTTGCCAATAACATGGTCGCGCAAGGTAGCCTTGGTGCTTTCGGTAAGAGCACGAATGTGATCAAGCTCTTTTTGGTCAAGCACGGCAATGTCGTGGGCTTCAATGGCAAGCGTACGATCGTCCTTATCACCGGAGCGACGGTTAAACATCTTCACATCAATGATGGTGCCTTCGATTCCCGGAGGTACCTTCAAGGAAGTATTTTTAACGTCACGAGCTTTTTCACCAAAGATGGCGCGAAGCAGCTTTTCTTCGGGGGTAAGCTGTGTTTCGCCCTTGGGGGTAATTTTACCTACAAGGATATCGTCCGGCTTTACAGCTGCACCGATGCGGATGATGCCACTTTCGTCAAGGTTACGAAGCATATCTTCGCCAACGTTGGGAATGTCGCGGGTAATTTCTTCCGGTCCAAGCTTGGTATCACGAGCAACGGCTTCAAACTCCTCGATGTGTACGGAAGTAAAGACGTCATCTTTAACCATGCGTTCGGAAATAAGAATGGAGTCTTCGTAGTTGTATCCGCACCAAGGCATAAAGGCTACCACAAGGTTTTTACCAAGGGCCAATTCGCCGTCGGAAATACCGGTACCGTCAGCTAGGATAGCGCCCTTTTTGAAGCGTTGACCTGGCATGCAGCTTGGTTTTTGACCAAAGCAAGAGTTTTGGTTGGATTTATGATATTTCAATAAATCATAAGCATGTACGCCGCCGCGTTCAGGATATAAGTCACCGTCATAGGCGACGATAACGCGGTTGGCATCAACGTATTTTACAAGGCCATCAGCTTCAGCCACAATACATGCGCCGGAGTCACGAGCTACGTCAATTTCCATGCCGGTACCAACAAGGGGCTTTTCGGAGCGCAAAAGTGGTACTGCTTGGCGTTGCATGTTAGAGCCCATGAGCGCGCGGTTAGCATCGTCATGCTCAAGGAAAGGAATAAGCGCAGCAGAGATAGACACCATTTGACCTGGAGAAATATCCATGAGGGTGACTTCTTCTACGGGGCGCATTTCCACATCACCATGCACGCGCACGGTGACTTGCTCATCAAGGAAGACACCGTTTTCGTCAACACGGGCGTTGGCCTGTGCTACAACTTCACTACCTTCGCGTGAGGCGTCAAGATGGACGATTTCTTCTGTCATCTTGCCATCACGTACCACACGATAAGGGGTTTCGATGAAACCAAAATCATTGACCTTAGCATAAGTTGTGAGTGAAACGATAAGACCAATGTTTGGACCTTCAGGTGTTTCAATGGGGCAAATACGTCCGTAGTGCGAGGTGTGTACGTCGCGTACTTCAAAGCCTGCTCTTTCACGGGTTAAACCACCGGGACCCAAGGCAGAAAGACGACGCTTGTGAGTCACTTCTGAAAGGGAGTTTGTTTGGTCCATGAACTGTGAAAGCTGTGAGGTGCCAAAGAATTCTTTGAGCACAGCAGCCACCGGCTTTGGATTGATTAAATCATGGGGCATGAGGGTTGCAACTTCTTGCAAGCTCATACGTTCCTTGATGGCACGCTCCATACGCACAAG